>NZ_RCWD01000002.1:0-226804 GCF_018448965.1 Photorhabdus hainanensis
AGTGTTAAGCTTCCTTATTTTCAGTGGGTTAACACAATGATAAGTAATGTAAAAAATTCGATACGCGGAACATATCATTCGATTAGCAAAAAGTATTTACCTCGTTATCTTGCCGAATTCTGTTTCAGGTTCAATTGGCGCTTTAACCTTAAAAAAACATTCGAACAGCTTATTTATTCATGTATCCGGGCAGCACCTATACCTGAGTATTTACTCAAGCTAGCTGAGATTCGATGGTAATCAGGAAATTTTAAAAGCCAAGACTGCACCCACCATCGTCGCTATAGAAGAGAATAAGAACAGTATAAGTAGTCTCCAACTTTCTTTAATAATGCTATGTAAATTAATTTTAAATAATAATAAAGGTATCGCCAACGGAACAATATATTGCCAAACTGCATCGTATACTACTGATTGAGTAGGAATTATTTTTAAATTGGATGCTAAGAGGGCAATAATTAATGCTATCACCGCACCAGGTACTTTCGATGCCCACCTATATTTTTGTTCCATTATAATCGCTAGTGTAGCTGCAATCATTACAAAAGCCCAAAGAGCTAAGGTATTATCAGGGGTAATTAATGTATTATTCATTATTTCTTCCTAACATGTGCCAAGTTAATATTATAGAATTCACATTCTCTATTTAAAATAACCTCACCATAGATTGATTTATTATAACTATTATAAAACAACAGAGCCAGATTACCATAACCATAATACCACCATTTAGTCGAAAAATGAGTAAAACCAGCTAGATCGGTTCATTATATAATAAAGCAATCAACGCTATAAGGTAGTCGACATATCTTTACCAGATTTACGTATTAAAGTAACTGTATAAAATAAGCCACTCATTTTATTAAATCCTCATAAACAACCTTTTATCTGATGTAACAATTCATTTTTCAACAATAATTTTCTCATCACATGTAATTTAATAAACCTGTTTACTCTAAGATTAAAAATTTGATTATTTTTTCAATCTATACATTATTAAAACAATGTCTAAAAGTTCATGAAAACAGTAAGGAATGTATTTGCCATTTTATTATTTAAATAAACATTTAAAAATTTCATTCTTCATTTTATTTGATTAAATAAATAATATTGTTAATAATTATTTATTACAATAAACATATTAATTTAAACCTAAATGTCTGACACAAATAATCTATTAACCCTTATATTCCCAACAAACATTAATTAAATCAATTTTTGAATCAATCTATTTTAACCATTTGTTTTAAGATATTAAAATACCTTTTAATTTAAAAACAATAGCTTTCAATAAGATAAACAATTCAAACAAAATGGCCAAAATAAATAAATAAATAAATAAATAAATAAATTCAACATAGTGCCCTTATAACAATGACGGCTAAAGCTAAGTATATGGAATAACAACAGTAAGATAATATTGATTTGTCTACGTCTTATCTGGATAAACAGGGTGACACCGCCTAAAATGGAAGTCATGTCGATTCTTAACAATATCTCTGGAGGATGAATACAGAAAGTTGTCACTAAAATGTATTCATACAAAACACTATGACCCAAGATCATAAACTACAAGTCGAAGCTATTAGATGCGGTACGGTGATTGACCATATCCCGGCTCAGGTCGGCTTCAAACTACTCTCCCTGTTTAAACTAACTGAAACCGATCAACGCATTACCATCGGCCTGAACTTGCCTTCCAATCGACTAGGTAAAAAAGATATCATTAAAATCGAAAATACATTCCTGACAGAACAACAAGCTAACCAACTTGCTATGTATGCGCCGAACGCAACGGTGAACTGTATTGAAGACTACGAAGTTGTGAAGAAACTTCCCATTAACTTGCCTGAGCGTATCGATAGCGTATTAGTCTGCCCTAACAGCAACTGCATCAGCCACAATGAACCCGTAGAAAGCAGTTTTCGAGTCAAAGTGACAGCGGAAGATGTGGTGCTGACCTGCAAATACTGCGAGAAAGAGTTCGACCGCGATGTGGTAATACGCAACGATTGAACGATCTATGTCAGTTGCTGAGGTAGAAGCGGACACTATAATAGTACCTTCAATGAAATATTCACTTAGTTATCACATTAACAGGAGAACCTATGTCATACGAGATTAATACTAATAAAGCCCCTGCTGCAATTGGTCCCTATGTTCAGGGTGTTGATCTTGGCAATATGGTCATCACTTCCGGCCAGATCCCAGTCAATCCAGAAACAGGTGATGTCGCAGAAGATATCGCCGCTCAAGCTCGTCAATCACTGGAAAATGTTAAAGCTATCGTTGAGAAAGCAGGTCTCACTGTCGGTGACATTGTTAAAACAACTGTCTTCGTTAAAGACCTGAATGACTTCGGTACCGTTAACGCAACTTATGAAGCATTCTTCAGAGAACACAATGCGTCTTTCCCGGCCCGTTCTTGTGTTGAAGTAGCCCGCCTGCCAAAAGACGTTAAAATCGAAATCGAAGCTATCGCGATTCGTAAATAATCCCTGCCCTGTTTTCTACAACCCCTTGGTTAGTTACTGACCAAGGGGTATCCTTCTCACTGAGCCTTAAATATAAGTCTTCATTCTTTGTTTCAGATCAAATTAGATCGTGATTACCTCACTTCAAGTTACTATATATTGTGCTTAAATATGCAAATAAAACTATATATAGCGACATCTATCTTTAAGCTGAATATCAAAACGAGAATCGTTTGCACTTTTAAGCAACATTCTCAAGGAGTCATATTGTGAAAACTGTTGTGATAAAACGGGATGGTCGCCAGGTGCCATTTGATGAAACACGCATCAGAGATGCCGTAAAACGGGCCGCTTCCGCCGTTGGCGTGACAGATGATGAGTATTGTATCCAAGTTGCATCCACAGTAACGCAATTAATCGCTGACTACAGGCAAGTTAATGCACAAGATATTCAGAATGCAGTAGAAAATCAGTTGATGGCAGGCAGCTATAAGCACCTTGCCCGTCTTTATATCGAATATCGTCACAATAGGGATATTACCCGAGAGTTACATAGCCGACTTAATCAAGAAATCCGTGGTTTAATTGAACAGAGTAACGTTTCCCTGCTCAATGAGAACGCCAATAAAGACAGCAAAGTGATTCCCACTCAACGGGATCTGTTGGCCGGGATTGTTGCTAAAAGTTATGCCAAACAACATATTCTGCCGCGCAATGTGGTATTGGCTCACGAAAGAGGCGAAATACACTACCATGATCTCGATTATTCCCCCTTTTTCCCAATGTTTAACTGTATGTTAATCGACCTAAAAGGCATGCTAATCAATGGTTTTAAAATGGGTAATGCTGAAATAGAACCGCCAAAATCCATTTCAACCGCAACAGCAGTAACGGCTCAAATTATCGCTCAGGTTGCCAGCCATATTTATGGCGGTACCACCATCAATCGTATAGATGAAGTATTAGCCCCCTTCGTTAAAGCCAGCTATGACAAACACTTGGCGATTGCCGAAGAGTGGAATATCAGCGATAAAAAATCCTATGCCGAAGCACGAACAGAAAAAGAGTGTTACGACGCTTTCCAATCACTGGAATATGAAGTTAATACACTGCATACCGCCAATGGGCAGACTCCTTTTGTCACTTTTGGCTTTGGTCTGGGTACGTCAAAAGAATCCCGCCTAATTCAGCAATCTATTCTGCGTAACCGCATTGCTGGTTTGGGTAAGAACCACAAAACAGCGATATTCCCCAAACTGGTATTTGCTATCCGTGATGGCCTGAATCACAAACTCGGTGATCCTAACTACGATATCAAGCAACTGGCTCTCAAATGTGCCAGTAAGCGCATGTATCCTGATATTCTTAACTATGATCAAGTGGTTAAGGTCACAGGCTCCTTTAAAACCCCGATGGGTTGTCGCAGTTTCCTCGGTGTTTATGAGGAAAAGGGTGAACAAATTCATGAAGGACGCAATAACTTAGGGGTTATCAGTTTGAACCTGCCTCGGATAGCTATCGAAGCCAAAGGCGATGAAAAACATTTCTGGCAATTATTGGACAAACGTCTGGCACTGGCGAAGCAAGCATTGATGACCCGTATTACCCGTTTGGAAGGCGTTAAAGCACGAGTTGCGCCAATCCTTTATATGGAAGGCGCCTGCGGGGTTCGCTTGAAAGCCGATGATAATATCGCTGAAATCTTTAAACATGGCCGGGCTTCTATTTCTCTGGGCTATATTGGTATTCATGAAACCATTAATGCATTGTATGGCAATCAGGTTCATCTATTTGATGATCCACAATTACGTGCAAAAGCGCTCTCAATTGTTGATCATCTGCGAAAAGCCACTGATCAATGGAAAAAAGAGACAGGTTATGGTTTCAGTTTATACAGCACTCCAAGCGAAAATCTATGTGACCGTTTCTGCCGCCTTGATACCGCTGAGTTTGGTGTAATTAAAGGGGTGACGGATAAAGGCTATTACACCAACAGTTTCCATCTCGACGTTGAAAAGAAGGTCAATCCTTATGACAAATTGGATTTTGAAGCCCCTTATCCACCACTAACAAACGGCGGTTTTATCTGCTACGGCGAATATCCTAATCTGCGACATAATCTGAAAGCACTGGAAGATGTATGGGATTACAGCTACTCACGTGTCCCTTATTACGGTACCAATACCCCTATCGACGAGTGCTATGAGTGTGGATTCACCGGTGAATTCTCCTGTACCAGTAAAGGGTTTACCTGTCCACGTTGTAGCAATCATGAACCTTCCAGAGTATCAGTAATCCGCCGCGTCTGTGGTTATCTGGGAAGCCCCGATGCCCGCCCATTCAATGCGGGCAAACAAGAAGAGGTGAAACGCAGGATAAAACATCTGGCAAATGGGCAATTAGGCTAATGAAGGCAGGCTGACAAAGTGAATTATCACCAATACTACCCTGTTGATGTGGTCAACGGCCCCGGAACTCGCTGCACACTGTTTGTCGCCGGGTGCGAACATCAATGTCCCGGTTGTTATAACAAAAGTACCTGGCGAGTGAACTCCGGCCAGCCATTTACGCAGGAAATGGAAGACCGTGTAATTTTTGATTTACAAGACAAACGCATTAAACGACAAGGGCTATCTTTATCTGGCGGAGATCCCCTACATCCACACAATGCACTCGCGATCCTGAAATTGGTAAAACGGATTAAAACAGAGTGCCCAGACAAGGACATTTGGCTTTGGACGGGTTATCTGCTAAAGGAACTTAGCGAAATTCAACGGGAAATTGTCAGCTATATTAATGTGCTAGTGGATGGCAAATTTATACAAAATCTTTATGAACCCGGTTTACTATGGCGTGGTAGCCACAACCAAGTTATTCATAGATTAAGATAATTTTATCGCTGCCAGCAGATTTTCTTACCAAATCCAAGCGTATTATCAGTCATCTTTATTTCATTGAGATTCAGTTGCCAAATAGGTGTTTTAACAGCAATTGCCACAGGAAAACGGCGGCAATAACGTGCTCTGGCGGCTTTATCTTTTTCACCTTCAAGACGAATGACTTCCCCTTTGAATTGAATACCCTTTATCTGTGCAATATTTCGAATCTGCCCAGCAATGGTACCTGCAACCTGCGGGTTTACCTGCATCATTTCACCGTGGCGAGTATGAAGTTCAGTCATAAACCAAAAAGCGATCTCATCGGCATTGAAAACATAGAAGCAATTTGCACACCAAATATCATCACCGGTTGCTGTGCAAAGCGTTAGGACATGCTGTCTTGCGAGGTATCTATGGATAATCTGAAAGTTTTCAGTGGCGCTCACACTCTCTCCAATAGCAGGATTATATCTGCCTGGAAGCCCAGAACCACGCCGGGATAAACATCATCCTACGGCGTGTTCTGACATCTCCTGACAGGGCCAGGGTTCAGTATGTTCTACTATAAATTAGTTATAGATTTCAGCAACACCTGATAATTGATTCTTACCGCCAGCAGAGATAATGCGGAAAGAAGATGCCCCTGCTTTGTCAGCTTTTTTGGACAACTCGGCACTTAGGGTTTCCAAAGTATCAGCCCCCGTGACAGAAACTACGCCAACTTTAGAAGAGGAAGCAGTTTGAACTTCTGTTGCCGCCATACTGCCAAAAGAGATAGCACTTAAAGCTAAAGCAGCAGCGATATATTTTACGTTTTTCATACTATGATCCTTGATCAATTTTTAGTTGAATGAGTTACTCTCTGTGATGTGGATCATAGTATGCTCTAAAGGCCGGAATAAAAATTAGCAATTATTGCTATTCTATTTCAATTTTTTTGAATAAATAATGCGACGTATAGCAAATTGATATGTAACGGGTCTTATAAAACTGTTATATTATAACAACTTAAACTAAATTATTCAGAAAAATGATATAGAAAAGCGTTCGAGTAAAATATAAATATCAAAAATAGAAAATTCAGAAAAAAATTATATGGCCGAAAATCAATGGGTTCTTTACTTACTGAAAACAAAATCTGGCATGCTTTACACCGGGATAACGACAAATATTCATCGCCGTTTTGCACAACATGAAAACGGGAAAGGAGCAAAATCACTGAGAGGGAAAGGACCGTTACAGCTGGTTTTCAGTAGTCATGCCGGAGACCGCTCCAGTGCCTCACGGCTGGAATATCAAGTAAAACAATTAAGTAAACAGCAAAAAGAGAGGCTGGTTATTTGCCAGCCCGTCTGTATATCAGAATATTTAGCATCAATTAGAAACGGCCAAAGTGTGGGGAATAAGTAACCAGTCCCTGATGGTCAGCCAAAAAACTATCAGCTAATTCATATACCTGAAAATAAGATTCATACGTTGGCCACTGGCAATACAATTGGTGCTCACTAGCAAGCGTAAAACCAAACCGGCGATAATAGAGTGGATCACCTAAAACAACGACGACACCATAACCAAATTCATTCAGGCTATCCAAACCTTCATACACCAGCTTTTCACCAATTCCCTGCCGGCGATATTCTTCTGCAACCGCTAACGGCGCCAGACCAACCCATTGGTGATCTTCACCATTAATATCCACCGGACTAAAAGCCACGTAACCGATTACCTGGCCTTCGTCATCTGTGGCAACCACGCCTAACGTCAATAGTCCATCTTCCCGCAATTGTTGAACTAATTCCGCTTCTGCCGGGGTATCAAAAGATTTCCGTAATAACCGATCTATTCCCGCTGCATCTACCGGAATTTCTACCCTGATCAACATGATAATCGCGCCAGATCGTGCTGATCCGCGCCCTCCGGCAAACTCGTTTTTACACACTCAGCCAATTGCAACAAACCTGCACAGAGAACAGTAAGAATGAATTTCAACGCTATCGCATCTACCAAATTTTTAACACACAACCCTAATTCCGTACGGATAACTATCAGAATCAGATCATTGGCTTCGTCGCTGAAACTAACCTCTTCCTGCTTATACTGGTTGACAACTAAATGACTAGCACGGACAGCAGTAAACCAGCACAGAGTAAGATTGTGGATTTTTCCTAACACAGCTCAGACTCCTTACTTGATAAAGTAACGTAGCTATTTAGCCAAAATATATCGGCATTCCCCGATCCTACATCAAGAATCCAATACAGACCTAACTGTAAATATTACCTTTTAATTATTGTGGCAATATCTGACTATAAACTGCGCTAAATCAAAACATCTCACCACTCATTCAATTACAATAACTAATCATTTATTGTTTTATTCCGGTATTTTATATGGAGTAACTTTGTCCTACTAAAAATTTATTTGCGTGACAAGTTATACAGATAACGAAACAGATACTCATTTATATTTGTCTGAAATATGATATCGAAGCCCGTTATCCCTCAATCTGAGGATGAGATAAAATATCGTACAAACATACAGTTATGGGAAATTTTGTAAACATAAGTTGCATACTAAAATTAAAATTTACACATACTGATTATAGCCGATGACAAACTTTTGGCTTAATGTATGGCTCCAGTCTATACGTATTTTTGAAGTTATTTAGAGAAATAATGTTAAAAAACACTCATAGACTTTATTAAGATTCTCTTCTGGATTGATTATCCTCAAGCTGAATTTTCACAAATGTATATAGTTTAGTCTTTATACAATAAATAGGAATGATGTATGGAAGGCCAAGATATTTATTCAAAATTCATTGGTAAGAGGATAAAGCTATGGATGGATGAGCGTTTCCCGCTGCAAAATGCGCCGCTTTTCTTTCTCTTTTATATCATCAGTTATTCCGTAGCTTTTTATTCAATAAGGGAAAAACCTGTTTTATCATGGGAAATCCTGCTCGGTTGCCTGATGTCCTTCTCCTATTTTTTACTATTACGGATATTCGATGAGCATAAGGATTATCAACTGGATTGTGAACATCACCCACAGAGGATTTTACAACGCGGTATTATTACGCTGAAAAATCTACGGGTGCTTGGTATCTGTTGTGTCGCATTACAATTGGGTGGAAGTCTATTTTTAGATAGAGGAATTGGTTCAGTTACTTTTGCCTGGCTATTGGTCTTTATCTGGACCTGTCTTATGGGCAAAGAGTTCTTTATCGGTGATTGGTTAAACCAACACCTTACTTGGTATGCCATTTCCCATATGCTGGTAATGCCGCTCATTATCTGGTGGTTGGGCAATATCGCCAGCCCTAATCTCACATTCACTTTCCCAATATGGGTCTTAATGGGGTTGTGCTTCTTCTCTGGATTCAGTTTTGAAATTACACGCAAGTGTAAAGGTCCAGATGAAGAGCGCCTGGAAATACCGACCTATTCATCTATTTTCGGCAGAAAAGGGGCTGTCGCTATTATCGCGGCATTACTCACCGTAATGTTGATATTACAGATTTGGCTAATCCGTATCACCACTGATGGTATAGCGTTATGGGCGTTAATTATCTTGGTCGTTTGTTATGCATTGTGTCTATGGCAATTAAGTAAATTCCTCCGTAACCCCACTATCCAAAATCGCAAACGCGATGAAGCTGTCGTGGGAATATTTATGGTGCTGGGTTACTCGGTTTGCACTGCCAGCATCTTAATAAAGCTTGGGTTTGCTTAGGTATTAAAGGAAATATAATTATGTTGCAAAAGAATATCCAATCATATGTAAGTGATGCATCAGATAATACCACTGATCACATAGAAAACTGTGCGCGAGGTTCTATTCTAGAATTGTCACGTGACATATTTAGCATCAAAAAACACCAAGGAGCATCTGCCGTCCGTACAGAAACAACTCAAGTAAAATTATTGCCCCGCCGCCACCTCTACACCTACACCGAAGAAGCGCGACAAAAGCGTCTGGATTATTTGGCAAAACATACCGGGCATACATTGGAATACGTGGCAAATACCCATCTGGATGCGACCAAACTGGCAAAAACCATTGAAGGATTTATTGGTTCAATAGAAATCCCCGTGGGGATCGCCGGCCCTCTCTTGATAAAGGGACAATACGCTCAAGGGGTATATTATGCTCCACTTGCCACCACAGAGGGCGCTTTAATTGCTTCGGTATCCCGAGGTTCTTCCGTTATTACGCAATCAGGAGGGACGACCGCGCGTGTACTCGGTCAACGCATGATACGAGCCCCTCGTTTTGAATTTCATAGCGTCTCGCATAGCATTATGTTCAGTGATTGGATCAAAGAACATATCAGCGAATTACGGTATGAAATAGGACGCCATTCCAAACATGCGCAATTGTTGGAAATAAATCCACATATCATCGGTCGCAGCGTCCATTTGCAATTTATCTACAATACCGCCGCCGCGGCAGGTCAAAACATGACCACTATTTGCACTTGGTATGCATGTCAATGGATCCAACAACAGCTAGCCAAAATGGCGTTTATACCACTACGTCACTTTATGATCGATGGTAATACCTCTAGTGATAAAAAGGTGTCTTATCAACCTTTCATCGAAGGACGGGGAACTCGCGTAGTAGCTGAGGTTTATTTAGATGCTGAATCCTGTCAGCAAATCTTGCGAGTCACGCCACAACAGCTTGTCACGGCTTATCATCATGTCTGCGAAGGCGCTATTGCCTCAGGGATGATCGGCATGAATATTAATGCCGCAAACGTGATTGCCGGGATGTTTACCGCTTTAGGGCAAGATATTGCCTGTGTACATGAATCGTCAGTCGCCCACCTGCACATGACATTAACCGCCGATAACCGCGTCTATTGCAGTATTACACTACCTTCTCTGATCATCGGCACCATCGGTGGCGGAACTTATTTACCACACCAACGTGAATGTCTGAACATGTTGGGCTGCACCGATGAAAACGGCACCGCCCGCCTGGCGGAGATCATCGCCAGCTATTGTCTGGCCCTTGATATTTCAACGCTGTCAGCTATTGCTGCGGATGAATTCGCTCAATCACATGAAAGACTTGGCCGTTATCGCCCTGCTGCTGCCAGTAGTATCACTGCACACACCCCACAGGACCTTGATCTCTCCTTCTTCCAGCAAGCAGATTTTAACCCTGTGTTACAAGGGGCTCATTTAACCACGATCAATCCTAAATTTTCTGGCGGTGATGAGCACAGCATGCTGACAAATCTGAGCTCAAATTATGCGGAGCGTTTAATTGGCTTATTTCCTTTTTCTATGACGACATCCGCACAGAACAATTTACCTGTGATGCTGAAACTGAAACCTCTGGGAAGTGAGGTCGTTAATATGGTACTGGATATCGCCAAACACTGTTCTCCTGAATTGTTTGCCGTTTTCCAGGACTTTGAACATCAGCTTGAATTTAACCAAAGCCATAGCCGTGAGCTGGCTATTATGAATCAGCAAGATCCACGGTTGATGCGTTATATTCCAATTATCTATGGTGTGATTGAAAACGAAGCAACCGGAACTTATGCCCTGATTGAAGAATTGCTCCACGATATGGTGTTAATGAACAATATTAATCTGGAAACACCTTGGGAGCAGCGCCACCTTGAAGCCGCTATCCGAGGAATAGCCGATATTCACGCTATCTGGTTGGGACGAGAAGAAGAGCTCACGTTGAAGTTCCCACAACTGCAAATTGCGAATGCCGATACGGTTTCACAGATGAAGCCCCTGTGGCAAAAACTGGGCAATTTTGTCCACCAAGCGTTCCCTGAGTTGTTTACCGCCGAAGAACGGAAAGATTTCCAGTACTGGGTAGACAACACCGCCACTTGGTGGAAGGAAATCGAACAGATGCCAAGGACATTAATTCACGGCGATTTCAATCCACGTAATATTGCCTTCCGGCAACAGGAAACCGGGCTACGTTTATGCGCTTGGGATTGGGAGTTATCTACTTTGCACCTGCCACAACGCGACCTGGCAGAACTTTTGGCCTTTAGCTTAGACCCACAAAGCGATGCGGATAAGGCGGCCTATTATATTGAACTACACCGGATTGAGCTTGAGCAAAAATCGGGGCTATCTCTTGATCCAATAAATTGGCGTCGTGGCTATGAGTTAGCACTACGTGATTTATGGATGAGAAGAATTCCGCTTTATATGATGGCCCACAATGTTGTTGGCTATCCATTTATGGAACGCACAATGAAAACTCTCGGTTGGCTTATTTCATTAACACGGAATTAATAATCAACCGAATAAACTATTTAATTTTACTCTTCCTCTAAAATAAGGGTGCAGCAATAGCTTGTAATACATTCATATCTTATTGATCTATTCACGCCAACAATATTACGTGCAAATAAGACCATGATGTAAGCAAAGTATACTATTGCTGCATTGGTGGAATAAATATGAAATATCTCTACTCTCAAGATAACGCTATTGAATTGGCGGAACACTCCTTAGGCGGCAAAGCGGCTAATTTATTATGGCTTACGCAAAACGGTTTTCCTGTACCTAATTATTGGGTCATCAGCAGCGAGGTACTCAATAGCCTGCTTATCAAAGATACATTTGCAAACAATATTATAGAACAGTTGGCTGCCGTACCACGTGATATCAGCCAGGAAAAACTCGACACTATTGCTGCGCCATTGCGTCAGTGGATACAGTCGATTCCACTGCCTACTGAATTAGAAGAAGAATTGGCTCTCTTATCAGGGAATCACCCAGATACATTTTTCGCTGTTCGCTCATCAGCCATTGGCGAGGACGCCGCCAACGCCTCTTTCGCCGGGCAGATGGACAGCTACCTATTTCAACGAGGTAAATCAGCGCTGGTCAATAGCTTACGTGCGGTAATGGCCTCAGCTTTTAACACGCGTGCATTACAATATCGCCTACACAAACAGCTACCGATGGGCAATATAAGTAGTGCTGTCATCATTCAAAACATGGTTGCCGGTGAGGTTTCTGGTGTCATGTTTACTGCCCACCCAGTGACAGGCAGCAGGCAACATTGCCTAATCTCAGCCGCCTGGGGCGCCGGAGAAGGTGTGGTTTCCGGCGAATGCGATACCGACGAATTCTCAGTTCATCTCACTACACCCGAGATTGAACGCCATATAGCACAAAAAGAGACAGCAAGTGTTTTCGATACCACCAATGGCAGCGGTACAATAACAATACCCGTCGCGGAAGAAAAACAGTGGAAGCCGACCTTACTCGATAGTGAAATCTATGCATTACGAAATATTGGCAAAAAAATCGCGGCAGAACGGGGATGCCCACAAGATATCGAATGGACGATTCAAAACCATAAAATCTTTATTCTACAGACCCGGCCAATAACCCGCTTGCCACGTCAGGATGATAAAAGCGAGCGCCATATTATCTTTGATAATTCCAATATTCAGGAATCTTATTGTGGAATAACAACACCACTGACCTTCTCTTTTGCTCGCGCCGGTTATGCCACCGTTTATGAACAGACAATACGTGCCTTAGGTTGCTCGGATAAACAAGTTAACCAGCATCGTTCCATGTTGGAAAATATGCTCGGTTTAATTAAAGGCAGGATCTATTACAACATCAACAATTGGTATAAAGGGCTATTATTACTCCCCTCTTTCCAAACCAATAAAAAAGATATGGAAAGAATGATGGGACTAGAAGACCCAGTTGACTTTGTTGAAGATAAAGCACTTTCGCTGGGCGATAAAATAAAGAAACTGCCCAAAATGGGATGGGCACTCTTGCGCCTGATATATGCCTTTAGGACTATGGATCAACGGGTAGAACTATTTTTAGAACAGTTCAAATGGCATGACGCCGCCATAAAACAAGCAGAACCGTATACTTGTAACAGCGGCCAACTCATCGAGAAACTGAAATATCTGGATGAAAATCTGCTACGACGCTGGACGACGCCGATCCTGAATGACTTCTATGTGATGATGTTTAATGGCCGGGTAAACCGGGAGCTAATTGCTGCCGGTATTGAGAATTCATCTGCATTATTAGGTGATCTTCTCTCTGGGGATGAAGATATTGAAAGCACCCAACCGACCAAAGTGCTGTTAAAGATGTGCCAATATGCACGTCAGCACCCTGAGTTGTGCAATCTATTGACCCACGGTGATGCTCGTACCCTGCTGACCCAAGTACGCCAACTCGACGAATCATTCCACCAGCAGTGCATCGATTATATTAAAAAATATGGCGATCGCACGATGGGGGAATTGAAGCTGGAAACCATCACGCTAAAACAAGATCCCAGTTTTCTATTTCTGATACTAAAAAACTACCTTGCTATCGATACTCTCACGCCAGAGACGCTATCTAGCCGGGAAAGAAAATTGCGTACTCAAGCCGAAAACACGGCATTTCAGCAAATACACGAGCGACTTGGCTCCAGACGTATGAACGCCTTCAAAAAGAATTTGCAGAAATTGCGTCAAGCGATACGCCACCGGGAAAATATGCGCTTCACCCGGACCCGTATGTTTGGGCTATACCGGGATATTTTCATACAACTTGGTCAAGCCTATGCACTAGAAGGTATCCTCGCTGAACCCCGCGATATTTTTTATCTCACGTTAGAGGAGATCTACAGCGGCTACGAAGGAACAGCAATACAAACCCAACTTAAGCCTTTAGTTGCTATACGCAAGCAAGAATATGCCAGCTACGAAACCGAGGATGAACCCGCTCATCACCTTTTCATTAGAGGCTCGCTGTACCAACAGCAAGATTACAGCTATCCCTATCAGGAAAAGCAGTCCCCAACTGATAGCAGCGTGCTACAAGGCATAGGTTGCTACCCAGGGCAGGTTGAAACAACTATCCGATTAATTAAAAACCCACAAGATGAAATGTCGCTGGCAGGTCAGATCCTATGTACTGTGCGTACTGATCCGGGTTGGGCGCCGTTATTCCCTACCGCCGGTGGATTACTCATCGAGCGCGGTTCGACTCTCTCACATTCCGCCGTTGTCGCTCGTGAACTAGGGATCCCCGCAATTGTCGGTATTCCCGCAGTCACGCAAATTTTGCAAGACGGCGATCGAGTACGCATGGATGGCGCAACTGGGAGTGTTGTCCGCTTGCACGACACTACAGCAGAAGAACAGACATCAAGGAGTGAACATGTCTAATATATTGATGGGAGAGTGGTCCCCGGCCAATCCACTGCCAGAAGGTTTTCTTGACCTTCCACCAATGATTTATCGCGATTGGCCGCTCTGGCCTGGCGAAGACCGGGAAAAAGTGCAACAACAGTTCAGCCCGAAGAATTCCTGGTTTAATCACAGTAAAGCTTGGATTGGTTGTATTCCGGGGAAAGCCCGTCTTGTCGGTTTTTTAGTACCTCATAGTGTTGATGGCCGATCTGCCGCATTTTTCGGCTTTTGGGAAACGGATAATGACATAGCAAGCAACACCATGCTGTTTAGCGCCTTGGAACAATGGGCCAAGGAAAATGGTGCGCGTAATCTCTACGGACCCATTAATTTCTCAACTTTCGGCGATTACCGCGTTCGACTTGATCATTTTGAGGTCTCTCCCTTTGAGCATGAGCCTTATAACCCTCCTTACTATCCTCTTTTGTTAAAAGAGTTAGGGTTTGATATCCGTTATCGCTATATCTCACTATTCGACGATACTCAGGCAATAGCAGGCAACTTTCAGCAAGCTCATCAACGCGCGCAAAAACTTCCTGATATTCAAGCAACATTATTGCCGTTAACACCGGAATTATGGATGCAAGAACAGGTTAAACTTTATTCTTTTATCGACTCAGTATTTGGCGAAAATTTCGCTTATACCACGCCATCTTGGTCCGCCTTTCAACAGCACTGTGGTGAGGAGTTTATTAAACCTTTTTGCCGTTATCCTGCCTCATTTCTGGCTAAAACCACCAACGGCGAAATTGCCGGGTTACTTCTAAGTCTGTCTGTTCTACAAAAAGGTCAGCCCGCTATCGGGTTGTTGAAAACCGTGGCAGTTGCACCGCAATACCGGGGCAGTCGGCTGTACAACACGCTGTATTACTCATTTGAACAGAGCGCCAGGCGTATTCACCCACGTTTGGGAGGCGCTTTGATGCGTGAAGATAATACATCTCTCAAGACCGCAGGACGGCTTTTTAATACGCCGGCTGCCACCAAGCATCAATATGCGCTTTATTACAGGAGGATCGCATGACAAATATTTGTCAACCAATTGTCAATGCAGCCCAAAAACACCCTGAGCATTTAGCCCTGCAAACGCCACATTCATTGGATCACAGTAACGGCTTAAGCTTTCAGGCGTTTTTTTCTCATGCCTCCCATTTCCAGCGTCTATTAACCCAGGCCGGCTTCGTCGCTGGCGATCGCTTGTTGGTGATTATTCAACCAGGTTTAGTCCTTTATCCATTGCTTATTGCTATTCTGGGTTTAGGGTTAGTTCCAGTTATGCTTGAACGCGGGCTTTCCAGAAAGCAACTGAGAGAGATACTGCGCCGCAGTAAATTATCAGCGGTGATCACCCAGCCTACGTTAGGAAAATTCTGGTTTTTGATCCCTGAATTGTGGCGACTACGACGTTTTGTCATCGGCCAACGTATCTGGGGCATGAAAGCGTTGGAAACACCCAGTCAACATTTATCTTTAAATAGCTTTATCTGCCGAGATTTACCGTCGGATACAACTGGATTAATTACCTTTACCTCAGGCTCCACCGGCATACCCAAAGGCGCAAACCGCACTCATGACAGCCTGCTAGCACAACTTTACGCCATAACAGCGCTTTTTCCTGAGGGAAAAAGTGAGATTGACCTACACAGTTTCCCCGTTATGGTGCTGCACTCATTGTGTTGCGGCAACAGCAGTATTCTGCCTGATTTTGACTTTGCCCATCCCGCAACCGTCGATCCGCAGAAGATCGTCAAGCAAATACAAGACAAAGGTATTACATGCCTCAGCGGCGCTCCCGCCTATATGAGCAAAATTACCGGTTATGCTAAGAGCAAAGGGTTGTCATTCCCCAACGTGCGAACAATCATTGTAGGTGGCGCGCCTGCCAACAAGGCTCTGCTTGAAAACTGCCTGACCGTCTTCCCACATGCTCGGCATTTAGTGGTCTATGGTTCCACCGAGGTTGAACCGATCAGTACCGTCGAAATGACGACTCAATTAAACCACTGGGCAACTCATGATGGTTATTTGGTTGGAAAACCGGTGACACAAGCAGAAATATGTATCCGGGAAATAACAGCTAATCCCCAACAAATTACCCCGCTGCCCGCCGGTAATGTGGGTGAAATCTTGGTTGCCGGGCCTCATGTGCTCAAAGACTATATTGATAATCCTCAAGCAACGAAAGAAAACAAACTCCCACGTAAACAGGGGGGCATTTGGCACTGTACTGGTGACGTTGGCTATCTGGATACTACAGGACAGCTCTGGCTACTTGGACGGGTAAAAGACAAAGTGGTGCTAGATGATGGCCGTATCATTCATCCTTACGTACTGGAAAAAAGGATCAATGAACTACCAGAGGTCACTCAAAACGCGTTTGTGCTACATCCTTTAAGCGGAGCCGCTCTGATACTGGAGAGCGCCACACTACCGGCAGATTTACCCGCTATTTTAGACGAGTTGGCGCTCACACTAGTTACCCGTATTTATTATGTTAATTCTATTCCGGTCGATATTCGTCATAACAGCAAAATAAACCGCATTGCTCTGACAAATATGCTCAGAAAAGGCCAATTGTCCTCCGTTCCATACAAGGAAAAATAAGGAAAAGTTATGAACAATAATCATTTTATTATCCAATTAAATAGAGCAGACTATATTACTATTGGTGGGGCGGTATTTAGCGCTCTTGCCGTGGCAGCCGCATTACAACATTGGTATTACTTAGCTATTGCGTTTTTATATCTTGCCATGCTTGGCGACGCGCTCGATGGTATTTTAGCCAGAAACTTAAATATTACGCGCCCATTTGGTCGTTATCTTGATGGATTTATGGATCAACTTATTTACTTGATCTCTCCAGCTATTATTCTCTACCTTTCCGGTTATCAATCTTGGTATTCCCTGTTTATTATCTTAATGATCATTAGTGGTTGCCTGCGATTATCTGTATTTAATGAAGTCGGGAATATTAAGAATGAAAACCAGCTCTCCTATCTCGGTATGCCCGTATTCTGGAGCTTATTTATTATCAGTGGTTACGCTTTGGTAAGCTTAGTCGTCGAGCCGTGGTTAAGCCATCTCTTACTGACATTAGCGCTCCTTACATTCAGTATCGCTATGTTATGGGATCGCCCGTTTTATAAATTCAAGAGTCTCAATACTATCATCAGTACAACACTTGCAGGATTTGTTTTATTTACCGGTCTTCATTTCTGGAGTCTTTATGTTCAATAGTTTTTATCATGGATGGATTTTAATGATCCCCGTCATCCTTGGTGGTTGTTTACACATGGTAATTGTGACGAAAAACTATTTTGCCCGCTGGGCTATTCCAATACATCAACGTTATTTTGGTCGCAACAAGACCTGGCGCGGTTTTATTGTTGTACCCATTATTACCGCACTATTTTCACTATTGTGGTTAGTTCCCGGTTTCGGAATACAGGACACTGTTATTCCCCAGACTATTTCCTCCTGTTTATTTGCCGGTTTTCTGGCGGGTTTCGGCTATGTTCTTTTTGAATTACCGAACTCTTGGCTAAAAAGGAGACTCGGCGCACCTCCGGGAAAACACCCGGAACAAAATAAGCGATTGTTTATTTTATTCGATCAACTTGATTCTGCTATTGGCGTCACAATAGCCTATTTTATTTATCTTAATCTTACTTATGTCGATGCATTTTCTGTTTTCTTCTGTTTTTTAATCAGCGCCTTTGTCGTTAAAAATATATTGTTTTTGCTTTCGCTGAAAAAAACGAGATTTTAAGCGAAGAAATCAGATAGAAATATTGCAGGAAAATGGCTTCCTTTAACGGAAGCCTCTTAGAACAAGCAGATCTTAAGTATCACCACCAACGGAACACACATTCTGTAGTATTACTTCGCAGTTAAAGATAACTCAACACCACATGCAGCAGCATAACGTTTAAGTGTGTGCCAACTAGCTTTCGTTACATTCTTCTCAATACGGGTAACCGCAGACGGATTAATTCCCATCCGTTTAGCTATATCTATTTTCTTTAGACCCGCCTTTTCCCTCCACTCAGTGAGTTGTTCCAGCAGCTCATATTCTTCTGTAGCCTCAACATAAGCTTGTATAGCTTCCGGTGTATTAAGAAGACGCTTTCTCACTTCTGAATGTGAGATAGGAGTTACTTTAGCCATATGTCATATCCTCCTATCGTTTTTCCATCTCATATCGGTGAAATTGACCGTTCCTGACAGCACACCGAAACTATCATTGGTTCTGTTATATGATTCTAAAAAAACAATACATAGAGAGATATTTAATGATAAGTACTAATTATTAATGTGATTACCATAACTTTATCTACCCAACTGAATTACATAGATAAAAAATTATAATGAGTATAAAAATAGAACATATATGCACCACTCTATCTGGTCATTTTGCTATCGCACTAGAATAAATCACGAATTAGGAAACATAAATCATCACTTAAACACCTTACGCAAATAATAGGTTATTTTCCTTAATTCACCATTACGCACCATACTTATCAAAATTCCTAACAGAGTATAAACCCCACCAAGAACCAGCATCATGACAATATCTCCCAGTACATTCTGTACTGGCAATCCCATTTGGTTAACACCGGCAATCGCTTTCGTTGCCCAAGTCGATGGTAAAGCAGAAGAGATTATTCTCACCCAATCAGGCATTGCCTGTATCGGCCAGACTGTGCCGGAAATATAGAACACAGGCGTGGTAAGCAAGGCGATCGTTAAATAGATCATTTCTACACTGCGCATACATTCTGTTACTAATTTACCTAATCCGAGTACCGCCAACATAAACAAGAACGTCAGCATTAATAGCAAAAGAATAGACGCCTCCTGTCGGTATCCCAACACCCACGGCCAAAGCACAAAAAAGATGATGGAGAGAAAAAGCCAAATCGGTAATAACGCCGACAACGCTCCCAAATAGACAGGCAATGGAGGTTTACCTTTCGGTGTACCACGTATCGTAATACTGACCCGCACACAAGATATCAATAACGAGTGTTGTAATAACATCACCAACAAACCGGGAAAAACAATTGCGGCAAAACTAACGCCAGGATTAAATAGCCCAACAGTTTCACTACGAATCGGCATCAGTAATAATTCTGTCTGTTCAGGGCTGAAACCATATTTCAATAATAATTTGCTATTATATTCGTTTAGCAATTGCCGGTGGGCTGAGGTTAATTCTTGCTGAATTTGCCCATTGGCAAGGCGACTTGTTGCATCGCCATAAATCGGAAAGGTGATATTTTTTCCATTAAGAATATTTTTCTCCAGATCCGCCGGAATAATAATAATCGCGAAAATTTCACGTAGCAATAGATCATGACGGGCATCAGCTAAATTGTCATAGCTATGGACAGCAATTTTAGCCGTAGAATTAAGCTGGCGTATTAACGCGCGACTAGCAGAGCTGTGATCCTGGTCGATCACAGCAACCGGTAGATCCCATACTGTTGGCCGGACATATACCAAACTCATCATACACAAGGAAACCAACATCAACATCCACATGGGCTTTTCCAACATTCCCATTAATACCCGGCGAAAAGTTTGCCAATACATCTGCATTATTCATCACCCTGTGGCAAACCAAGTCGTTTAAATAACCGGTTTCGTACTAACAGAAAACAAACGACCGGATAAATAAGTAATAAAGCACAAACAGATAAAATACCCAGCAAAGAAACCTCTCGCAGAAAAATATCAAACATCGCATTTAGCGCATGCGTCAAAGGCTCAATATTGGCAATTATTCGTGCCGGCAATATCATTGATAATTCTGGCACTGACATACCTGAAAAAGTCGTCGCAATACTGACTAGCACTCCAATTAAACTGTAAGCCGTCAATGTGCTATTAGTGAAAGTAAACAACAACAGGCCAATACTTTGAGCGGCAATAACGTAGAAAAAACCCACTATCACCATATATATTGGGTTGCCATTCACTTTTGCATCAAATATACCAATCAGAGCAGCCAATTCAACAATCAATAACAGAGTAAAAAACAGGGTATAAGGCGCCAATTTTCCCAACAGGGCGAAAGTAAATGGTTTCATTGTCATCAGTGTCTTGCTGCGTGCCATGCTATAAATCGTGCAGGTTACAACAAAAAGCTGTAACAAATGGATTGTAGCCGCAAACTGCTGATAATAGATGTAACTACCACTGGCATTAAAAAGGCTGTCATAAACGAGCGTAACATTGGCTAATGGCGGTAACTGATGTCCCATTTCTGTCGCCAATATGGAACGATATTTCGCATTAATCTCTGCCATTAATCCACTGAGATCTTGAATAGAATAACTTCCGGCACCATAAAACAACGCGTTGTAATACATACGCACTGTTGGCTGGTATCCTCTGAGCGCGTTAGCTTCAAAATCGTGCGGGATATAAAGTAAAGAGTAATCCTTAGCACTGCCAAGCCTCTCAAGAGATTCCTGTAATCCGCCATCATAAGATTTAATCTGCGCATGAGAAGCCGCATCCAGGTTACGTATTAGATGACGTGATAGCGGGCTTTGATCATTATCAACCACCGATACTGGCAGATTGAGCAACGTCCCTTCTGAGAAATTTGCGCTGATCAGCACAAATAGCATCAACGGAAATAGCCAGCTTAGCCAGTGAAAAACCGGACTACGAATTACAGCCCGGATTTCTTGGCTAAAAGCGCGTTCGAAACCACGCCATGCAACCTTGCTTCGCATCAGTCACCTACTTATCCCAACGCCACAAGGCACTCATACCAGGACGTAAACCTTCAATAGGCTGTAAGGAATACAAGCGCACTTCAAAGGTTCTTAAATCGAAATCACCAGTGGCGCGAGTGGCACGTTTAGTCGCGTAATCACCCATCGGAGAGATATAACGAACTTCGGCTTCAACCTCTTTATCACCTAGCGCAGGAATACGAAGTTTGACTTTATCCCCTTTGTGTACCTTTGCCAGAATGTCTTCCCGCAGGTTATAAATAAAATAAGCTTCTGGTACACGGATTAATGTCACTAAAGGACTATTAGCACTAAATAATTCACCAACTTCTGCCGGAATCGGCCCCACTTCCCCCGCGACAGGCGCTTTGACTTGCAAATCATCACTCTGGGTTCGCAACTCAATCAGTTGCTGTTCAGCCTGACGTAAAGCTGCTGCGTATTTCTGGCGCAATTCAATCCTGTCACCATGCCTGCCTTCATCCAATGCCGCTTTTGCGCTCTGCATTTTCTGATAAGCAACATCCCTACTTCTGTGAGCATTATCTAGATCGTTCCGTGAAACATAACCTTTAGATGCGACATTCTGAATACGATCATATTCACGTACCGCATTATCGTATTCGGCCTGAGCTTGTGCCAAACCCGCTTCCAAATTCCGAATACTTTCTTCACGGGTTCCATGAAGAGATTGTTCCAACTGTGCTTTAGCTTGATCACGAGCAGCTTCCAGTGAAGCAACCTGGGCTAGTAATTCCGGGCTTTCAAGTGTAATCAGCAACTGACCTGCTTTAACATCATCTCCCCGTTCAACGTGACGTGTGATCACTCGTCCCTTAGCTTTGGATGCCACAATCACTTCCGGCGCATCAACTTCACCTTGCAACAATAAATATTGGTTATGAGAATGAAACAACACAGCCATTGCTGTGAGCAAAATCACCAGTAAAATCGTAAAAAGTGTTCTTTTTTTCATGATGTCTTACACATCCAAAATTACCCGACTCGAAACTAACGTTATAGCTTCGCATTGTTCTACGGAAAATTTCTTATATATTCGTGCGTATAATCACTGACAGAAAGGAAAACGCTTTATAATAGTGTAGTGGTTTATGATTGTTGTCAAATATTAACCTACTTAAACTAAACTTTTAATAATATTATTAGCTGTTTCTGTAAACTAATAACATCCATAAATCCTCTCGGAAAATTTATGTACGAATTTAATCTTGTGTTGTTATTATTACAACAGATGTGTGTTTATTTGGTTATCGCCTGGCTACTAAGTAAAACACCACTATTTATTCCACTGTTGCAAGTTACTGTACGTTTACCTCATAAGCTGCTGTGTTATGTCACTTTTTCCATTTTCTGTATTTTGGGAACCTATTTTGGTCTGCATGTAGGTGATTCCATTGCCAATACCCG
Organism: Photorhabdus hainanensis; assembly: GCF_018448965.1. Classification (NCBI taxonomy): domain Bacteria; kingdom Pseudomonadati; phylum Pseudomonadota; class Gammaproteobacteria; order Enterobacterales; family Morganellaceae; genus Photorhabdus; species Photorhabdus hainanensis. The sequence continues at coordinate 22,751 of NZ_RCWD01000002.1, forward strand.
TGCTATTGGCGCAGTCCTTGGCGGGCTTCTGGGTGGGCCAAATGTCGGCGCAATGGTAGGATTAACCGGTGGACTGCACCGCTACTCCCTTGGTGGGATAACCGCTTTCAGTTGCATGATATCGACCATTATTGAAGGTTTAATCGGTGGCATTATTCACAGCTATCTGACGAAACGTGGTCAGATAAACCGACTGATTAATCCCTGGACAGCCGCTGTCGTCACGTTTTGTGCTGAAGTAATACAAATGGGCGTTTTACTGCTGATCGCTCGTCCATATAGTGAAGCATTAGCGTTGGTCAAAAATATCGCCATCCCCATGATCGTCACCAATAGTATCGGTTCAGCAATGTTTATACGTATCCTACTTGACCGGCGCGCGATATTTGAAAAATACACTAGCGCATTTTCTGCTCAAGCACTGAAAATCGCTGTTTATACGGAAGGTATTCTGCGAAAAGGATTTAATGAAAATAACAGTATGAAGGTAGCAAAAGTTATTTATCAGCAACTGGAAATAGGCGCAGTGGCTATTACAGATAGAGAAAAACTTCTGGCGTTTATTGGTATCGGTTCAGATCATCACCTCCCTGGAACACCTATTGCTTCAGAACAATCCCGTCGAGCAATTGAAAATAATGAAGTGGTTTATGCCGATGGCAATGAAATACCTTACCGTTGTTCAATCAATCCAACTTGCAAACTCGGTTCAACTCTGGTTATTCCGCTACAGGGAGAAAATCAGCAAGTTATCGGCGCAATCAAACTTTATGAAGCTAAAAATCGTCTGTTCAGTTCAATTAACCGTCCTCTAGGGGAAGGTATTGCCAGTTTGTTATCCGCCCAAATCCTCGCAGGACAATATGAACGTAACAAACAATCACTGCTACAATCCGAAATTAAGCTGCTTCATGCGCAAGTGAATCCTCACTTTTTATTTAATACCTTAAATACCTTGCAAGCCGTGATCCGACGGGACAGTTATCAAGCGGGTCAATTAGTACAATATCTCTCAACCTTTTTCCGTAAAAACTTGAAACGGTCAGAAGAGGTTGTCACGCTGTCTGATGAAATAGAGCATGTGAATGCTTACTTACAAATTGAGAAGGCGCGTTTCCGTGAGCATCTGCAAATAAGCATTGAACTGCCGGAATCTCTGCTTCACGCCAAATTACCGGCTTTTTCTCTTCAGCCAATAGTAGAAAATGCGATCAAACACGGCACGTCACAGTTATTAGAAACCGGTAGGGTTACTATTCGTGCTCATCAGCAGAATCAATTGCTGATACTGGAAGTGGAAGATAATGCCGGTCTTTATAAATCGGTCTCTATGGGGGATGGACTAGGAATGAGTCTGGTAGATAAACGGCTACGACTTCGCTATGGTGAAAATTATGGCGTGCAAATAGATTGCCAACCAGAAAAATTTACCCGCGTAATTTTACACTTGCCACTCATTAAAGAGGCTAATAAAACTGTGTGAATATGAATATATTAATTGTTGATGACGAACCGCTTGCACGAGAAAACCTACGTTGTTTGCTAGAAGAGGAGCATGATATCCAAATTATTGGCGAATGCGCCAATGCCGTTGAAGCCATTGGAGCCATATATCATCTAAAACCCGATGTTGTATTTTTGGATATCCAAATGCCACGTATCACCGGATTAGAAATGGTTGGTATGCTCGATCCAGAACATCGTCCCTATATTGTTTTTCTGACCGCATTTGATGAATATGCAATACAAGCGTTTGAGGAGCACGCATTTGACTATTTATTAAAACCTCTGGAAAAAAGCCGTCTAACTAAAACTTTACAACGATTACGGCAAGGGCATCAGAAACAGGATATTTCCATCCTTAAAGTAGAAGAACCGCTGAAATATATCCCATGCACCGGCCACAGCCGAATCTGGCTTGTACAACTGGATGAAATCCTTTATGTTACCTCCCGTCCAAGCGGAGTGTATGTTATGTGTACCAACGGGCAGGAAGGATTTACTGAACTAACACTTCGTACATTAGAAACTCGCACTCCATTGATGAGAAATCATCGTCAATATCTGGTCAATATGACCCATCTGCGCGAAATCCTATTTAGTGATCACGGACAGGCCGAACTGATTCTACGCAATGGTAAAACCATTCCCGTCAGCCGCCGTTATTTAAAGCCATTGAAAGAGGCGCTAGGATTGAAGTAATCGTGATATTCATCACATTTTAGCAGGTTAGTCAGTTCTTACTCACCGCTCACCTGCTGAATCTGACCACTTAACCCGCCATACAACCACTCACTCAGACGCTCCCTTATAGCTTCCTTTACCTATGACAAGATACGAGTAAAAATTTATAACTCTCAGGAGAAGAGAAATGCAACACGCTCTCACATTTGTCATTGCAACGTTGTGTATTCTAGTTATCTGCTACCGCTTATACGGCGTATTCTTCGTTAAAAAGGTACTGAAAGCAGATGACAGCGAAGTTACACCTTCCCATTTACTGGAAGACGGTAAAGATTATGTACCCACAAAAAAATGGGTCAATTTTGGTAGCCACTTCGCAGCAATCGCAGCCGCAGGACCGCTGGTTGGCCCTGTGTTAGCAGCCCAATACGGTTATCTGCCAAGTATGTTATGGCTGTTAATCGGCTGTGTTATCGGCGGCGCCGTGCATGATACGGTTGTTTTATTCGCTTCAATGAAACATAGCGGTAAATCTCTGTCAGAAGTTGCTAAAACAGAGCTTGGCCCAATTGCTGGTTGGTGCACCGGCCTTGCGATGCTGTTCATCATTACGATTACTATGGCAGGTCTATCCCTAGTGGTCGTTCATGCGCTAGAGCGTAACCCTTGGGGAACATTTGCAGTATTTATGACCATTCCGGTCGCAATCGGCGTCGGTCTGTGGGAGCGCTTCACTGGTAACATGCGCGGAGCAACTTGGGTAGGTATTATCACCATCATGGCTTGTGTGATTGTCGGCCCTTACATTCAAGCATCCGCCTTCGGTGAATGGCTGAGTCTACGTACATCGACTGTTAGCTTGGCACTGCCAATCTATGCGTTTTTTGCAACCGCTCTGCCAGTATGGATGCTATTGACTCCCCGTGGTTATCTTTCCAGCTTTATGAAAATCGGTGTATTCGGCGCGTTAGTTGTGGGAGTCATCTTTATTAACCCGGAGATCCAATTCCCGGCAGTCACTGAATTTATTCATGGCAATGGCCCTGTACTGGCGGGTCCGGTGTGGCCGTTTATCTCTATCACCATTGCGTGTGGCGCTATTTCTGGTTTTCATGCATTTATCGGCTCTGGCACAACACCAAAACAGATCGATAAGTGGAGTGATATTCTGCCAGTTGGTTTCGGCGCCATGCTGGCAGAATGTGTCGTTGGCGTCATGGCGTTGATCGCTGCCACTTCTCTCTATCCGGCTGACTATTTCGCGATTAACTCCTCCCCAGAGGTCTTTGCTACACTGGGTATGGATGTTATCCATCTACCACAATTGAGTCAGGAAATTGGTCTGGATCTGTATGGCCGTACCGGTGGAGCCGTCACATTGGCGGTTGGTATGGCAGATATCTTCACCCGCGTCCCTTGGTTCAACCAGCTAACATCCTACTTCTTCCAGTTCGTCGTCATGTTCGAAGCCGTATTTATCCTGACAGCGGTTGATTCCGGTACACGTGTTGCCCGTTACCTGCTGCAAGATTTCCTAGGCGATATTTGGGCGCCCCTGAAACGTATTAACTGGTTACCAGGTTCCATTGGTTGCAGTATCATTGCCTGTTTACTATGGGGCTATCTGCTGAATTCCGGCGATATCAATTCAGTCTGGGCGCTATTCGGGGTATCCAATCAACTGATGGCCTCCATCGGCCTGATGATTGGTGCGACAATCATCCTTCGTCTGTCTGAAAAACGCTGGTATATGCTGACTTGCCTGATACCACTGGCTTACCTGTATGTTACTGTGAACTACGCTGCTTACTGGATGGTGAAGAATGTTTACTTCAACTCCGCAGCAAAAGGTTTCAACATCTTCAACGGAACGATCTCCATTGTGATGGTTATCCTCGGCGTTGTGATTACGGTCTCTTCCATTATGCAATGGCTGAAACTGTGGCGCGCCCGCAGTGCAGGTAATTCAGTTGAAATACTAACTAACTGATCTCTTTCTGCATATCAAAAAGCTGCCTTTTGTATAAAGGGCAGCTTTTTTATTATAAAAAACATTAAATAAATTAACCAATAACAAAAACGGCTCCTATAAAAAGAGCCGCTTTATTATTTAAATATCAATTCAGATGATTACTGTGCGTTACTATTGTTATGACGACGGCGTGGAGCAGATGAACCATGATCATCACCACGACCACGGAAATTGCTACGGCTTTGGCCTTCACCACGACCTTCTCCACCACGGCGTTCACCATTGAAACGACGACCACCACCATTAAAGCTCTCACGATCACGGCGAGGAGCGCTACTATTACCGTTACGCCCACCACCGCGACGTTCACGGCGCTCAAATGGCTGTGCATCACCCAGTAACTGCATATTCATTGGTTTGTTCAGAATGCGGGTACGGGTAAAGTGGGACAATAAATCACCTGGCATACCTTTTGGCAATTCAATTGTGGAATGCGTTGCAAACAATTTGATATTGCCAATATAACGGCTGCTGATATCACCTTCGTTAGCAATCGCACCAACGATATGACGAACTTCAACACCATCATCACGGCCCACTTCAATACGGTACAACTCCATTTCACCGACATCACGGCGCTCACGACGAGGGCGATCACCGCGTTCGCTACGATCATCAAAGCCATTACGACGACGATCATCACGTTCATTGAGTTCACGGCGAGGACGACGCACCGGATCTGGAGGCAGAATCAATGGACGCTCACCTTGCGCCATTTTCAATAATGCCGCGGCCAGCGTTTCTATATCCAGATCTTCCGCAGGTTGCAATTTAGACAATAGAGTACGGTACTGATCCAGATCGCTGCTCTCCAATTGCTGCTGTACATTAGCAGCAAATTTTTCCAGACGACGCTGGCTCAACAACTCAGCATTTGGCAGTTCAACTTCCGGGATAGTCAGCTTCATTGTACGCTCAACGTTACGTAACAAGCGACGTTCACGGTTTTCAACAAACAACAACGCGCGGCCTGCACGACCTGCACGACCAGTACGGCCAATACGGTGAACATAAGATTCCGCATCCATTGGAATGTCATAGTTAACAACCAGACTGATGCGCTCAACATCCAGGCCACGCGCTGCAACATCAGTTGCAATCAAAATATCCAAACGGCCATCTTTCAGACGTTCCAATGTCTGCTCACGCAGTGCTTGGTTCATATCACCGTTTAGCGCCGCACTGTTGTAGCCATTACGCTCCAGTGCTTCTGCCACTTCCAACGTTGCGTTTTTGGTGCGCACAAAAATAATCGCGGCATCAAAATCCTCTGCTTCAAGGAAACGCACCAAAGCTTCATTTTTACGCATACCGTAAACAGACCAATAGCTCTGGCTGATGTCAGGACGAGTCGTTACACTCGCTTGGATACGCACTTCTTGCGGATCGTTCATAAAACGACGAGTAATGCGACGGATAGCTTCTGGCATAGTTGCAGAGAACAGCGCAGTCTGATGCTCTGCGGGGATCTGGCTCATGATGTTTTCAACATCTTCGATAAAGCCCATACGCAGCATTTCGTCTGCTTCATCCAAAACTAAGCCGCTCAGGTTAGATAGATCCAACGTACCACGCTTCAGATGATCCAAAAGACGCCCAGGAGTACCCACAACAATTTGTGGTCCCTGACGCAAAGCGCGTAACTGAACGTCATAACGTTGCCCGCCATACAGCGCAACAACATTCACGTTACGCATATGTTTAGAAAAATCTGCGCACGCTTCGGCTACCTGTACCGCCAGTTCACGGGTCGGCGCCAACACAAGGATTTGCGGAGCTTTCAACTCAGCATTGATGTTATGCAGTAAAGGCAGACTGAATGCCGCAGTTTTACCACTCCCCGTCTGCGCCATACCTAGTACGTCGCGACCATTTAATAAATGGGGAATACATTGTTGCTGAATTGGAGATGGCTTTTCATAGCCAAGATCTTCCAGTGCAGAAAGGATAGGTGCTGATAAACCCAGATCAGCAAAAGAGATTTCAGTCTCAGTGGTCATGTAATGGTGCCTCGTTAGTTATGGCGGCCAGTCTACATAACGCATCGAAAAAAATTTCGGTCATTTTCATTTAAAATGTGAACTGGCTCAAAGTATTTAATTAAACGAACAAATAAGCCCTCATCGGTCAAGATGATGGACTTTGTTAATCGATCTCGAAATGTTCGTCAGCTATTGCTGGTCCGATTCTGATAGGTCATCTTGTTCCTGGCCTAACAGCGCCAATTCCAACAATGCATAGCGGTGCTCAACAAAGTTATGTGCGTTGTTAGCTACCGTCAGCTTGAATAACGCAGATGCGCTATCCTTGTCCCCCAGACTTAGGTAATGTTTACCTAAATAGAAGTCAGTTTCACTGAGATGCTCAGCGAGCGAAGTGTTATCCGTTGCATTCTCTTTCAAGCGGTTCATCAATGTATATTCACTAATTTTGCCTAAATAGAATTCAACTATATTCCAGCCCCATTGCCCCCGGTTCGCTTTTTCGTAGTGCTGCGACAAGTTCAACATCGCCCCTTTAGGATAAAATTCTTTTTCCACCAGGTACAACCACAGCGAACGGAAAGGATCATTTGGATCGTCTTGATAAAACGCCTGCAGATCATCCTGCGCTAACTTATACCGACCACCGTAATACAACGCGATGCCACGGTTAAGACGCGCGTAATTGTAAGTTGGATCAAGCTCTAATACAGAATCAAACGCTTCATAGGCGGCATCAAAATTGCCAGCCTGTGTGAAGTAAATCCCCAGATAATTAAAAATCTCTGGAATATTAGGCCGAATAGATAAGGCAACAGAAAAATCATTCCGTGCCAAAGCTCTCAGCCCGAGACTATCATACAGCACACCTCTCTCATATAAAAGCTGTGCGTACTCATCTTCTGTCAATGACCGACTCGCAAGAATCTGTTCCATGCGAGCCAGAATGACTTCTTGTTGCAATGAAGGTTGTAACGGAATAGCAAAAACTTCGTTTTTACGCCAATCCTTGCTGCTGCATCCTGCCAAGAGAAGTATTGCTACAGCATAACACCAGCGCAGAAAAAGATTCATTTCCTACTCCCGAAAGTCAGACATTAATTAAGAATGCCCTATCACCCATATTGCATTTATTGGGCCTCCTGCCCTGAGTCTATAAACGGCGCTTTTTTACAAGACGCCGGTTTATAACATCAAATTTATTCTGCTGATTGTGGTGCTACTGGTGTATCCTCGACAATTACCCCGGCTGTCGCTTCTTTAATGCTCAGGCGAACACGCCCCTGACGATCAATTTCTAGAACTTTAACTGAAACTTCCTGGCCAACCTGCAAATAATCAGCCACTTTCTCAACTCGCTTATCCGCAATCTGAGAAATATGTACCAGACCTTCTTTACCACCACCGATAGCAACAAATGCGCCAAAATCAACGATGCGAGTTACTTTACCAGTGTAAACGCGAGCAACTTCGATCTCAGCGGTGATTTCTTCAATACGACTGATGGCATGTTTTGCTTTTTCACCATCAGTTGCAGCAATTTTCACTGTGCCATCATCTTCGATCTCAATGGTAGTACCGGTTTCTTCTGTCAGTGCACGGATAACTGAACCACCTTTACCGATAACATCTTTGATCTTATCAGGATTGATCTTAATAGTGTGAATGCGTGGTGCAAATTCAGAAATTTCATTACGTGGGCTATTAATTGCCTGTTCCATTACACTCAGGATATGCAAACGCGCACCTTTTGCCTGATTCAGAGCAATTTGCATAATTTCACGGGTAATGCCTTCAATTTTGATGTCCATTTGCAGTGCGCTGATACCTTCACAGCTACCTGCAACTTTAAAGTCCATGTCTCCCAAATGATCTTCATCACCCAAGATGTCAGACAGAACAACAAAATTATCGTCTTCTTTCACTAATCCCATTGCAATACCAGCAACAGCAGCTTTAATCGGCACACCTGCGTCCATCAACGCAAGAGATGCGCCACAAACAGACGCCATTGAAGATGAGCCGTTTGATTCCGTGATTTCAGAAACTACACGGACGGTATATGGGAATTCATGAGCTTTTGGCATGACTGCCGCCACACCACGTTTAGCCAGACGACCATGACCAATTTCACGACGTTTTGGCGAACCCATCATACCTGTTTCACCAACAGAATATGGTGGGAAATTGTAGTGCAATAGGAAACGATCTGTGCGTTCTCCCATCAACTCGTCAATGATCTGTGCATCACGTTCCGTACCCAAAGTCGCAGTAACTAAAGCCTGAGTTTCACCACGGGTAAACAACGCAGAGCCATGCGTACGAGGCAGAACTCCAGTACGTACGTCCAATGCACGAACCATATCTTTTTCACGGCCATCAATACGTGGCTCGCCACACAAAACACGACTACGGACAACTTTTTTCTCTAAGCTACCCAGAATCTCATGGATTTCGGCTTCCTCTAAAGCTTCATCCTGTTCCAACAGCGCAGCCGTCACTTCCTCTTTGATAGCATCAACCTGAGCATAACGCTCCTGTTTCTCAGTGATACGGTAAGCATCACCCAAACGGCTTTCTGCCAATTCAGCTACACGGTCATGCAACGCTTGATTAACAGGTTCCGGCGCCCAATCCCATTTTTCTTTACCTGCTTCCGCAGCCAATGCATTAATGTTATCAATAACCACCTGTTGTTGATCATGGCCGAATACTACCGCACCTAACATTTGCTCTTCAGTTAGAATGTCGGCTTCAGATTCAACCATCAAAACAGCACCAGCAGTACCTGAAACCACCAGATCCAAACGGCTGTTTTTCAGCTCATCACTGGTTGGGTTAAGCACATACTGATCATTAATATAACCAACGCGAGCCGCGCCAATTGGACCATTGAACGGAATACCAGATAGTGCCAGCACAGCAGAAGCGCCGATCATTGCAACAATATCTGGGTTAACTTGCGGGTTAACAGAAACAACTGTCGCTACAATCTGTACCTCGTTCAGGAAACCTTCCGGGAACAGAGGACGCAAAGGACGATCAATTAAACGAGCGACTAATGTTTCGCCTTCACCAGGACGACCTTCACGACGAAAGAAACTGCCTGGAATACGACCAGCAGCATAAGTACGCTCCTGATAGTTAACAGTCAGTGGAAAGAAATCCTGACCTTCTTTTACTTTTTTCTGACCAACAACGGTGACAAATACAGCCGTGTCATCCATATTGACCATGACAGCAGCAGTAGCCTGACGAGCCATCATACCTGTTTCGATAGTAACGGTATGTTGACCATATTGAAATTTACGAACAATCGGATTAAGCAAAATAATATCCTTTCGTTAACATTGTCTTTTATATTCAGCAGACAACAATGAATAATCTCTTCATGCCACATCCTCGCGACTAACGACAGGTCTTACTCCCTTAAGCACTCTCATTAGCCGCGCGAACCTCTGTAACTGAAGAGCCTTAACAAAAACCATCACCAACATTTTTCGTGCTGTTGCCTAATGATGGCTTCTCAGAAGAAAAGGGGCCATATATGGCCCCTTTCCACTGAAACTTGCTTGATTAGCGACGCAGGCCAAGACGCCCAATCAGCGCAGTGTAACTTGTTACATTTTTACGCTTCAGATAGTCCAGCAGTTTACGACGCTGAGAAACCATGCGCAGCAGACCACGACGGCTGTGGTGATCTTTTTTATGCTCTGAAAAGTGGCCTTGCAAGTGGTTAATCTGTGCAGTTAACAAAGCAATCTGTACTTCACTAGAACCACTGTCATTCGCATCACGACCAAATTCAGCAATAATTTGCGCTTTTGCTTCAGTACTTAGAGACATATTACAACTCCAAAAATATATAAACTAAAATTACAGGCGCCGATCTCTAATTCAGCTACCCAACATATAACTGCGCCATTCTACGCTGCAAATAAGTTAAGCGCAAGATAGCCCCAAATACCCTAATCCCGGCTTTCAACAACTAAACGGCGGGGAGCAACAAGCCCATCGTCATTGATAACAGCAATGCCAATGAATTTCCGTTCATCACCTTCAGTTACACGTACCATACTTTCAACCGGAGCCGAGGATTTGGCACTGCGCACCGCCTGTCCTTGTTTAAAATAAGCCGCAACTACTTGAATCAAATTAACCTCTGGGAAATGCGTAATCGCACTATCCATTGGTAATAGTAATGAATCAATTAATTCACCCACAGGTATTTCCTGATCTTTGGCCTGCTTTTGCAATTCATATAATTGCTCAAGTGTTACCATACGATCATTTGGATAATTCGCTACCTGTAAACGCCTTAAATAAATAACATGAGCACCACAGCCTAATAATTCACCTAAGTCATCAATAATAGTGCGAATATAAGTTCCTTTCGAACAGTGTATTTCCAATTCCAGTTCATCATCTTCCCAACGGATAAACTGTAATTCATAGACTGTAATTGGTCGTGCTTCGCGTTCTACTTCAATACCCTGACGAGCATACTCATACAACGGTTTTCCCTGATGTTTCAGTGCAGAATACATGGAAGGAATTTGCATGGTATCCCCACGGAATTTATCCAAATCTGCATCAAGTTGAGCCTGATTTAGCAGGATTGCCCTTTCACTGATGATTTGCCCATGTGAATCAGATGTGTCAGTTCGCTGACCAAGACGAGCTATCACTCGATAACGTTTGTCAGAATCAAGTAAGAACTGGGAAAACTTCGTGGCTTCACCAAGGCAAACCGGTAGCATACCCGTTGCCAGTGGATCCAACGCGCCAGTGTGACCCGCTTTGCTGGCGTTGAAAATACGTTTTACTTTTTGTAACGCATCATTAGAAGAAATATCCTGCGGCTTATCCAGTAACAACACACCATGTATATCACGACCGCGACGACGACGCCCCATTACTTCTCCTCTTTGTGATCCGCAGAAGCCCGGCGCTGTTCGTCATTCTTCACAACATTAGTAACCAGATTGGACATTCTCATCCCTTCTACCAAGGAATTATCATAGGAGAAAGTCAGTTCTGGTACGACACGCAAACGCATTGCTTTACCCAGCAGAGAACGAATAAAACCAGAAGCTTCATTCAATGCCTTAATACCATTCTTTACCACTTCGGAATCATGTTCTTCAGTCAACACATTCAGAAAGGTGACGAATACTTTGGCATAAGCCAAATCACGGGAAACTTCAACACCAGAAACAGTCGCCATACCGATTCGGGGATCTTTCACTTCTCGCTGTAAAATGATGGCAATCTCTTTTTGCATTTCCTGTGCAACACGCTGAGTACGACTGAATTCTCTTGCCATTGTTATATCTCCTGACATTTGGGGGGCAAAAGCCCCCCAATAATGAAATTAACCAGTGGTAGGAATTAAGCGATAGATCGTTTAACTTCAATAACTTCAAATACTTCGATCATGTCACCAACACGAACATCGTTGTAGTTCTTAACACCGATACCACATTCCATACCATTACGGACTTCGTTAACGTCATCTTTAAAGCGGCGAAGGGATTCCAGTTCACCTTCGTAAATCACTACGTTATCACGCAACACACGAATTGGATTATTACGTTTAATAGTACCTTCGGTCACCATACAACCAGCAATCGCGCCAAATTTCGGTGACTTAAATACATCACGAACTTCTGCTAGTCCCATGATCTGCTGTTTATATTCAGGCGCCAGCATACCACTCATTGCCTGTTTAACTTCATCAATCAGGCTATAAATAACAGAGTAATAACGCAGATCCAAGCTTTCATTTTCAACAACCCGGCGTGCGGAAGCATCGGCACGAACATTGAAGCCCAGAATAATTGCATTAGAAGCAGCAGCCAGTGTTGCATCAGTCTCAGTAATACCACCTACGCCAGAGCCAATGATTTTCACTTTCACTTCATTGGTAGACAATTGTTCCAATGCCTCGCGGATCGCTTCACACGATCCCTGAACGTCAGATTTCAGAACGATATTCAATTCAGAAACTTCACCTTCTTCCATGTTAGCGAACATGTTTTCCAGTTTAGATTTCTGCTGGCGAGCCAGTTTGACCTCACGGAATTTACCCTGACGATACAGAGCAACCTCACGAGCTTTCTTCTCGTCACGTACAACAGTTGCTTCATCACCAGCCGCAGGTACGTTGGACAGGCCAAGGATTTCCACTGGAATAGATGGACCCGCGGAGAACACTTCACGACCTAGCTCGTCACGCATTGCACGAACTCGTCCATATTCAAAGCCGCAAAGTACGATATCACCTTTGTTCAAAGTACCTTCTTGAACCAGTACTGTTGCGACCGGACCACGGCCTTTGTCCAAGAATGATTCGATTACAACGCCGCTTGCCATACCAGAATGGACTGCTTTTAGTTCAAGAACTTCAGCTTGAAGTAAGATTGCATCCAGCAATTCATCGATACCAATACCAGCTTTAGCAGATACATTGATAAACTGAGTTTCACCACCCCACTCTTCAGGCTGAACACCATGCTGAGAAAGCTCATTCTTCACACGATCTGGATCAGCTTCTGGTTTGTCGATCTTGTTAACCGCAACAACCACAGGCACATTCGCTGCTTTTGCATGCTGAATAGCTTCGATAGTCTGAGGCATCACACCATCATCGGCAGCAACAACCAAGACCACGATGTCGGTAGCTTTTGCACCACGTGCACGCATTGAAGTAAATGCAGCATGCCCTGGGGTATCCAAGAAAGTAATCATGCCACTTTCAGTTTCAACATGGTAAGCACCAATATGCTGGGTAATACCACCCGCCTCACCAGAAGCGACTTTTGTAGAACGAATGTAATCCAGCAGAGAAGTTTTACCGTGGTCAACATGCCCCATGATCGTCACAACCGGCGCACGAGATTCAGCAACAGCTTCACCAGTATCCCGATCGCTCATCAGCGCCTCTTCCAGCTCGTTCTCACGACGCAGGATAACCTTATGACCCATTTCTTCAGCAACTAGCTGTGCAGTTTCCTGATCGATCACCTGGTTGATGGTTGCCATTGCACCCATTTTCATCATGGCTTTGATGACCTGAGAACCTTTGACAGCCATTTTATTAGCCAATTCAGCAACAGTAATGGTTTCACCGATCACAACATCACGGTTAACAGCCGCTACAGGCTTATTAAAACTTTGTTGCAATGTACTGGTTTTACGTTGCTTGCCTTTTGTACGGCCAACTGCGCGGGCTTCTTCACGATCTGCTTTAGATTCAGAATGTTTATTATTTTTCTTCTGGCGAGTAGCCTTACCGCTACGACCACGAGCACGACGATCACCTTCAACTTTCGCATCGTTTTCGTCTTCTGCCGCGCGGGCATGACGGGAGGTAGTGACATGATAATCGTCGTTATCAATGGAATCTGAATCACTTGACCACTTGTCCTGATTCTCTTCAGCCATACGACGAGCTTCCTCAGCAACGCGTCTAGCCTCTTCTTCTACCTTACGACGCATCTCTTCTTCTGCTTTACGTTTAAGATCAGCAGCTTCTGCTTCACGACGTGCTTTTTCACTCTGGGCTGGTTTTTGTTTCTGTTCGGTATGTTGATTGGTCACTTTTTCATTTTCCGCTGCCTGACGCTTAGCTTTTTCAGCTGCTTCACGTTTGGCTTTTTCTTCTGCCTCACGTTTAGCCTCCTGATCTTCAGCGAATTTCTTCGCTGCTGCTTCGGCTTCGCGTTGCGCTTTTTCTTCTGCTTCGCGCCGTGCTTGCTCTTCCGCTTCACGCTTCGCCTGTTCTTCCGCTTTAGCCTGTTCAATTGCATCACGGTTCACATATGTACGCTTTTTGCGGACCTCAACGGCTACCGGTTTGCTTTTACCATCGGTGCCTGAAACATTCAGCGTACTACGTGTCTTACGCTGCAATGTTAATTTATCGGGTTTACCAGCCGAACCGCCTTGTTCGCGGTTCAAATGTGCCAGTAAAGCTTCTTTTTCTTTCTGGGAGACAAAATCAGTTTCGGTTTTTTTAATCCCTGCATCAGCAAATTGCTGTACCAGGCGATCAACCGAAGTCTGGATCTCTTCTGCCAGTGATTTTACGGTTACATCTGTCATGCTGTTCCTTCCTGCTACGGTTTATTACGCATCATCGCCAAACCAACAGATATTTCGGGCTGCCATGATGAGCTCGCCTGTTTTCTCATCATTCAAACCTTCAATATCAGATAGGTCGTCGATACCCTGCTCGGCAAGATCTTCCAGCGTACAGATGCCACGGGCAGCTAGGTCAAATGCCAGAGTACGATTCATACCAGTCAGATTTAACAACTCTTCAGTTGGTTGTTTATCACTGAGACTCTCTTTCTGAGCCAGTTCCAGAGTAGTTAAAGCAGCTTTCGCACGTTCACGCAGGACTTCGATAGTTTCTTCATCAAGGCCTTCAATTTCCAGGAGTTCCTTAATTGGTACATAGGCCAATTCTTCCAGAGTTGAGAACCCTTCTTCGACTAGAACAGTAGCGAATTCTTCATCAATATCGAGATGCTTAGTGAATGTATCAATAGAAGCATGAGCTTCTGCCTGATGTTTTGCTTGTAGCTCTTCAGCAGTCATGACATTTAATTCCCATTTGTCATCACCACGGTGCTTTTTCAACAATTGCGCAGCGAGGCGCACATTTTGACCATTACGGCCGATAGCCTGCGCTAAATTGTTGCTTTCAACGGCAACATCCATCGTGCACTTGTCTTCGTCGACAACAATGGATGCGACATCAGCCGGAGCCATAGCATTAATGACAAACTGAGCAGGATTATCATCCCACAGTACGATATCGATTCGTTCGCCTCCCAGTTCACTGGAAACGGCCTGTACTCGCGCGCCACGCATGCCAACGCAAGCACCAACCGGATCTATACGCTTGTCATTTGTTTTTACTGCAATCTTGGCGCGAGATCCCGGATCACGGGCAGCAGCTTTAATTTCAATCAGCTCCTCACCAATTTCCGGAACCTCAATACGGAACAGTTCAACCAGCATTTCCGGACGGGAACGGCTGACAAACAGTTGCGCACCTCGTGCTTCAGGGCGAACATCATACAATACACCACGCACACGGTCACCTGGACGGAAATTTTCCCTTGGTAACATATCTTCGCGAAGAATAACTGCTTCAGCATTATTGCCCAAATCAAGGGTGATATTCTCACGATTGACTTTCTTAACCACACTGGTGATGATCTCGCCTTGCTGTTCGCGGAACTGGTCAACAACCATAGCGCGTTCAGCCTCACGTACTTTTTGTACAATAACCTGTTTAGCGGTCTGTGTTGTAATACGATCAAAAGTCACTGATTCAATTTGATCTTCGGTATAGCTACCCAAATCGATTTCAGGCTCTTCAAACCTAGCCGCTTCCAACGTAATTTCACGAGTCGGCTGAGTCACTTCTTCAACAACTAACCAACGACGAAAGGTGTCAAAATCGCCAGATTTACGGTCAATGCTGACACGAACATCAATATCTTGTTCATATTTTTTCTTGGTGGCTGTGGCCAATGCTGTTTCCAGCGCCTCGAAGATCTTTTCGCGTGGAAGGGATTTTTCGTTGGAAACCGCTTCCACAACAGCCAGAATTTCTTTATTCATCCTAGTTGCCTCATCCGAACTTTAAAAGTGGGGTACCAGGTTCGCTTTCTGGATGTTGCTCAGTGCGAACACTTCATCTTTTCCATCCACCGTAACCGTGATCATTTCGCCGTCGACAGTTTTGATAACGCCCAGCCATTTCCGACGGTTTTGCATTGCTATACGTAAGACCAGACTAACTTCCTCACCAATAAAACGCTGATAATGTTCAGCCGTGAACAATGGACGCTCTAATCCAGGTGAAGAAACTTCCAGGTTATAAAGCACTGAGATAGGATCTTCGACATCCAATACCGCACTGACCTGGTGGCTAACATCAGCACAATCATCAACAGTGATGCCATTCTCACTATCAATATAAATCCGCAGTGTAGAAACACGTGCACGAATAAACTCTAAGCCGACTAACTCAAAGCCTAAAGCTTCAACTGGTGCTGAAATCATCGCTGTTAATTTTTGCTCTAACGTGGACAAGCCCACCCCCAAGACATAAAAAAAGGGCTAATTAGCCCAGTAGTTCTGTTGTCAAATAACAAAAAACCCCGAAATTCGGGGCTTTATGCAACTGGACCCTATTTGCTGCCAGTGGCTTCAACCACTCACTTCATGCCCTTTTAAATCAGAATCAATATTTCAAATATTGCTGAATTATTTCGTTCAAAAAGGTGCATCTTAATTTAAGAAGTGGTTGCGGGAGCCGGATTTGAACCGACGACCTTCGGGTTATGAGCCCGACGAGCTACCATGCTGCTCCATCCCGCGTTCGAAAACGTGGCAAATATTACGCCGATAACTGCGAAAACGCAAGCTATCCGAATAATGGTACCGAGGACGGGACTTGAACCCGTAAGCCCTAGTGTGGGCACTACCACCTCAAGGTAGCGTGTCTACCAATTTCACCACCTCGGCACTACATGAGGCCATCGCTGATTAAACAGCCCCATTTTAATTCTTTCTTGTGATGATTACTGCGGAATGTCACTATTTGGTGCTGCTGGCGCCGCCGGAATCTCCGTTGATTTCTCGACTTTAGCAGGCTCGCCAATGTTTTCCCACTTACTGCTCGTACCGGTCTGATTACTGGCCAGATTACCAAGTACTAAACTAATAATGAAAAACAGAGTAGCGAAAATCGCAGTCATACGGGTCATAAAGTTACCAGAACCCGATGAACCAAACAGCGTCGCAGAGGCACCCGCCCCAAAGGAAGCACCCATATCAGCACCTTTACCTTGCTGTAGCATAACCAAGCCAACTAGCCCGATAGCAACCAGCAAGAAAACAACTAAAAGAGCGTCATACATATGTCGTACCTATGTCCTCGTGGGGTTTACCACAATCTATGTGGCTACCTTATACTGCATCACCCACTCAAACAGGCTAATCGCCTGACCGAGTGGGTCTGAATACTAACCAAACCACATCTGATACGCAAGGTTAATTTCAATAATCAGAATCACTTGAGGAAAAAAACAACAAATTAATCCGCGTGTTTCACTGCATCAGCAATACGATGAGCCAAGGCCGTGACTTGTACATTATCTTCACCCTCTACCATGACACGAATCAATGGCTCAGTACCAGATTTACGTAACAATACCCGTCCACGACCATTTAATTCAGCTTCAACAGATTTAGTAATATTAATTACATTTTCCGATTTAAGTGGATCGTGTGAACCGGAGAAACGAACATTTACCAGCACCTGTGGCAAAAGTTTCATACCACTACACAGATCGTGCAAACTCATATGGTTACGTACCATAGCACTCAGAACCTGAAGGCCAGCAACAATGCCGTCACCCGTAGTTGTTTTATCCAACAAGATAACATGACCAGAATTTTCAGCACCTAAACGCCAGCCTTCTTGCTGCAATTTTTCCAGCACATAACGGTCACCCACTTTAGTACGCAGGAACGGGATGCCAAGCTGCTTCAATGCCAACTCCAATCCCATATTACTCATCAGCGTACCAACAACGCCACCACGCAGTTGCCCTTGTCTCAATGCTTCACGGGCAATGATATAAAGGATCTGGTCGCCATCAACTTTCTGTCCCAAATGATCAACCATAATAACGCGATCGCCATCGCCATCGAATGCCAGACCAACATCAGCCTTCTCTTCTACAACTCGTTGCTGCAATAAACGAACATCAGTAGCACCACATTTTTCATTAATATTGATACCGTTCGGCTCACAGCCAATCGTCACAACATCAGCCCCCAGTTCTCTGAGTACGTTTGGGGCAATGTGGTAAGTCGCACCGTTGGCGCAATCAAGTACAATTTTCAATCCATTAAGACTTTGCTCACTTGGAAATGTACCTTTGCAGAATTCAATATAACGACCCGCAGCATCTACAATACGATTTGCACGTCCCAACTCTGCGGACTCCACACAAGTCAGCGGCTTTTCCATTTCAGCTTCAATTGCCTCTTCCACATCATCCGGCAGTTTCGTACCGTCAATAGAGAAGAATTTAATACCATTATCATAATAAGGATTATGAGAAGCAGAGATGACAATTCCAGCTTCAGCACGGAAGGTACGAGTCAAATAAGCAACAGCAGGTGTTGGCATGGGACCAGTGAACGAAGCCGACAAACCAGCCGCAGCTAAACCTGCTTCTAAAGAAGATTCCAGCATATAGCCAGAAATACGGGTATCCTTACCGATAATGATCTTACGAGAACCGTGACGAGCCAGTACCTTACCCGCAGCCCAACCAAGCTTTAACACAAAATCTGGCGTAATTGGGCTATTGCCCACTTTGCCACGAATACCATCAGTACCAAAGTATTTGCGGTTACTCATAATTTCTTTTCTTCCTTTGCTGAAAGTGTTGCTTCGACAATTTGCATTGCCTGCACGGTTTCTTTGACATCATGCACCCGGATAATTTGCGCTCCTTGCATAGCAGCGATAACAGCGCAAGCCACACTACCGACAACTCTTTCTTGTGGCGGTACATGAAGCAACTGACCTATCATAGATTTACGTGACATTCCTGCTAGCACAGGTAAACCAAATTGATGAAATTGGTTTAAATGTGCCAGTAACTGATAATTATGCGTCAAGTTCTTACCAAAACCGAAGCCTGGATCAAGAACAAGTTTATCTTTTGCTATCCCTGCCATCACACAACGTTCAATTTGCTCAGTAAAAAATTGTTTCACTTCACTTAACAAATTTTCATAATGTGGCGCATCCTGCATTGTCCGTGGCTGGCCCTTCATATGCATCAAACAAACGGGTAAACCAGATTTAACCACGCTTTCCAAAGCACCAGGCTCTTGCAATGCACGAATATCATTAATCAAATGGGCGCCAGCCTTTGCTGACTCACTCATCACCAATGCTTTCGAGGTATCAACAGAAATCCAAATATTAAATCGTTGAGCTAAAGCTTCAACAACCGGAACAACACGCTCTACTTCTTCCTGTTCACTGACTTCATCAGCTCCCGGGCGGGTAGATTCCCCACCGATATCAATGATCGCAGCTCCTTCATTAATCATCTTTTCAGCATGTCGTAAAGCCATATCCAGAGTGTTATGAGCACCACCATCAGAAAATGAATCTGGAGTCACATTCAAAATACCCATTATTTGTGGGCGAGAAAGGTTGAGAACATTATCTCTGGCTCTGAGTTTCATGTTTGGACTACCTTCAATGTCAAAACCCCAGGACTTACCTGGGGTTTCATAAATATATCAATCAGACTACGAAACAATGGAACAATTACTGATCTTTATTTCCTGACTGCCCTACTTGTTCACCACCTTGCGCCAATGTATTGATATCACCAGTTGGTTTTGTAGCCTGCGGAGGAGGTGTATTACCTGTTGGGCGACTGTTATTATTGCTGCCATTATCGCTTTCCCATCCAGCTGGCGGACGCACATTCGTACGATTCATTAAGTCATCAATCTGGGGGGCATCAATAGTTTCGTACTTCATCAATGCATCTTTCATCGAATGTAGAATATCAAGGTTGTCCATCAGAATCTGACGAGCACGTTGATAGTTATGATCGATAATTGCCTTCACTTCCTGATCGATAAGACGAGCCGTTTCATCAGACATGTGCTTGGCTTTAGCAACTGAACGGCCAAGGAACACTTCCCCTTCTTCCTCTGCATAGAGTAATGGGCCGAGTTTTTCTGAGAAACCCCACTGCGTTACCATGTTACGGGCAATTGATGTCGCCACTTTGATATCGTTAGATGCGCCAGTAGAAACGCTGTCTGGACCGTAAATAATCTCTTCCGCCAGACGACCTCCATATAAGGTTGAAATCTGGCTTTCCAACTTCTGACGACTAGCGCTGATCTGATCGCCTTCCGGTAGGAAAAAAGTCACTCCCAAAGCGCGACCACGCGGAATGATGGTAACTTTATGAACAGGATCATGCTCAGGAACCAAGCGGCCAATAATGGCATGGCCTGCTTCATGATAAGCAGTTGATTCTTTTTGCTCTTCCGTCATCACCATAGAGCGGCGTTCTGCGCCCATCATGATTTTGTCTTTCGCTTTTTCGAATTCAACCATAGAAACTACACGTCTGTTACCACGAGCAGCAAACAAAGCAGCTTCGTTCACTAGGTTAGCCAAATCAGCGCCAGAGAATCCCGGAGTACCGCGAGCAATGACAGAAGCATCGACATCAGTATCCAGAGGAACCCGGCGCATATGAACTTTCAGAATCTGCTCACGGCCACGTACGTCTGGCAAACCAACAACAACCTGACGGTCAAAACGGCCAGGACGCAGCAACGCAGGATCAAGTACGTCGGGACGGTTAGTCGCGGCAATAACGATAATACCTTCGTTGCCTTCAAAACCATCCATCTCAACCAGCATCTGGTTCAAAGTCTGCTCACGTTCATCGTGACCGCCACCCAAACCAGCACCACGCTGACGGCCCACCGCATCAATCTCATCAATAAAGATGATACAAGGCGCTGCTTTCTTCGCCTGCTCGAACATATCACGAACACGGGATGCACCAACACCAACAAACATTTCAACGAAGTCAGAACCGGATATAGTAAAGAACGGCACCTTCGCTTCACCCGCAATCGCTTTTGCCAGCAAAGTCTTACCCGTACCCGGAGGCCCGACCATTAGAATACCTTTCGGGATTTTTCCACCCAACTTCTGGAAGCGGCCTGGCTCTCGCAGATATTCCACCAGTTCACCAACTTCTTCTTTCGCTTCGTCACAACCAGCAACATCAGCAAAAGTGGTTTTAATCTGATCTTCTGTCAGCATACGGGCCTTGCTTTTACCGAAAGACATTGCCCCTTTACCGCCGCCGCCCTGCATCTGACGCATAAAGAAAATCCAGACCCCAATAAGCAATAACATCGGGAACCAGGAAATGAAAATAGAAGTTAGCAGGCTTGGTTCCTCTGGGGGTTCACCAACCACTTTTACGTTTTTATTCAGTAACGTATCTAACAGTTTTTCATCCTGTACTGGTAGGTAAGTGGTGTACCTGCTGTTATCTTTCCTACTAACATTAATTTCACGACCTGTGATACGAACTTCGCGCACCTGATCCTGGGCTAATTCATTGATGAAGGTAGAATAATCCACCCTACGACTATTGGAATCGCTGGGACCAAAACTCTGGAATAACGACATCAGCACAACTGCGATAACTAACCAGAGAATCAGGTTTTTCGCCATGTCACTCAAGGGATTAACCTCATATTACAACTGTGTTAACAAATAGCATTCAGGGTACTATAGTTTCCGCCCTGTCGCTACAATGTATACTTCACGCGATCGTGCCCGCGAAGCGTCCGGCTTACGAATTTTCACGTTCGTAAATAGGGAGCGAATTTCCCTCAGGTATTCATCAAAGCCTTCTCCCTGAAACACTTTAACAATAAAACTCCCCCCGGGGGCCAGCACATCACGACACATATCTAACGCCAATTCAACCAGATACATGGATCGAGGAATATCGACCGCAGGTGTTCCGCTCATATTGGGCGCCATATCCGACATGACGACCTGGACTTTGTTATCACCAACTCGCTCAAGCAATGTTTTCAATACAAGTTCATCACGAAAATCACCCTGAAGGAAATCGACGCCAACAATGGGATCCATCGGTAAAAGATCACAGGCAATCACTCGCCCATTATCATTAATTTGACTCACTGCGTACTGAGACCATCCACCAGGAGCTGCGCCTAAATCGACAACGGTCATGCCAGGCTTAAAAACTTTGTCACTTTGTTGAATTTCATCAAGTTTAAACCAAGCGCGAGAACGAAGCCCTTTTTTCTGTGCTTGCAGAACATATTTATCACTAAAGTGTTCTTGCAACCAGCGACTGGAGCTTGCCGAACGTTTTTTATTGGCCATTGTCCTTTCCAACTATACTACGAATAAAGAGCCAGATATCTATTGCTCCATACACCAAAACCACAACACACTATTTATGGTGATAGAGATGAGATGGCGGTAGAATGTCCCGTTTTCAATCCTAACTAAGCAAAAAAACAATGACCCTTAACAAAAAACAAGTACAACACCTGAGAAGTCTCGCTCACCCGCTAAAACCTGTCGTCATGATTGGTAACAACGGCCTGACCGAGGGTGTGTTGGCCGAAATTGAGCAAACATTGTCACACCATGAGCTTATCAAAGTCAAAATCGCAGGCGAAGATCGTGAAACCAAAAATTTGATCGCCGATGCAATTGTCCGCGAGAGCGGTGCATATAATGTGCAAATTATCGGTAAAATCCTAGTTCTTTACCGCCAATCGGAAGAACGCAAAATTATTTTACCTAAATAATCAAACCTCATTTATATAAAATTCCGTGCGTATACTATGATAAAAAAGGCCATATCCGGCCTTTTTTACTTTCTCCACGATCCTTGTGCGACTTTATCTAATGTAAATCAATAGCAACAGGCCAATCCTGAAGTTAAATATATTCAACTTTCAGGATTTCATATTCAACTTCACCACCCGGTGTTTTGATAATAATAACGTCATCAACTTCTTTACCTATCAAACCTCGGGCAATTGGTGAATTCACTGAGATTAAATTTTCCTTAATATCTGCTTCATCGTCACCCACAATCCGGTAAGTCTGCTCTTCATCAGTATTAACATTCAAAACCGTAACTGTAGTCCCAAAAATAACACGTCCAGTCTTGGGCATTTTTGTGACGTCAATCACCTGTGCATTAGAAAGTTTAGCTTCGATTTCCTGAATACGACCTTCGCAGAAACCTTGTTGTTCACGAGCAGCATGATATTCAGCGTTTTCTTTCAGATCACCATGTTCACGTGCTTCAGCAATGTCTGAAATAATTTTTGGACGGCGTACGCTCTTTAGATAATCTAACTCTTCGCGCAACTTATCCGCGCCACGTACCGTCATTGGAATCTGTTTCATTTATTAATCCTCTAAATCTTTCCTGAGCAAAAAACAAGCATCATCCTGATGTTTTCAGATAACAGCACAATGAGCACACCTTGTCGGGCGGGCTTACAGACAATAAACAATAGTGCAAACCGCAGGGCTACCCAGAGTTCACAATCATATTTTACATATTAATATATCATTCTAACGTAGACTTGATGATGGGTCATCGTTTACTTTTCCCCACTTTGCGCCTTAATATTGTGGTACGTCTACATCCATATGCGAAATTTATGTCCTTCTTTAAAATTGCCAGCAGATTAGTTTGCGTTACCGCCCTGTATTTAATTACGCCCAACGCAAACGCCACACCCATTGAGGAATATACGCAATATCTGCCTGATGGTACTAATCTGGCGTTAATCGCTCAAGAAGTTGGCGCCAATACCCCGTTAATTGATTATCACGGGCAGCAAATGGCTCTACCAGCGAGTACGCTGAAAGTTGTCACAGCTCTTGCAGCATTGTTACAGCTGGGTAAAGATTATCGCTTTATCACCACACTGGAAAGCCACGGAAAAATTTCAAACGGCGTCCTGAGAGGGAATTTGATCGCTCGTTTTGTCGGAGATCCGACACTGACCCGCCAACAACTTCGCAATATGGTCACCGTTCTGAAACAATCTGGCGTGGAAAAAATTGACGGCAATCTTCTGATAGATGTTTCCGCCTTTGCCAGCCACGATAAAGCTCCCGGTTGGGTATGGAATGACATGACCCAATGTTTCAGTGCTCCCCCTGCCGCCGCAATTGTAGATCGAAACTGTTTTTCAGTTTCGCTATATAGTGCTGAACATCCCGGTGATACTGCATTTATCCGCGTAGCATCTTTTTATCCCGTAAATATGTTCAGTGAAGTTAAGACGTTGGCAAAAGGCTCTCCTGAAAGCCAGTACTGCGAACTGGACGTCGTTCCCGGAGAACTTAACCGTTTTACTCTTACTGGATGCCTTACCCAACGCAGTGAACCGTTGCCACTGGCTTTCGCGATTCAAAATGGCGCCAGCTATGCAGGGGCAATTCTCAAAAATGAATTGCAAGTTGCAGGAATTGAAATCACAGGTAATCTCAAACGCCAGAGTTTACCAACTGAACCGGGAAAAATTCTGGCTCAAAATCAATCGGCGCCATTACATGATCTGCTGAAAGTCATGCTAAAAAAATCTGACAATATGATTGCTGATACCGTATTTCGGACAATAAGCCGAGAACACTTTGGTATACCAGGAACCTGGCGTTCAGGCTCTGATGCGGTACGGCAAGTGTTAAAACAAAAAGCAGGCATCGACCTAGGAAATACCGTGATGGTGGATGGCTCAGGATTATCCCGCCATAATCTGATTACTCCAGCAACCATGATGGAAGCATTACAGTTTATTGCTCAACATGATCAAGAATTAGATTTTATTTCCATGCTGCCATTGGCAGGTCATGACGGCACATTAAGATACCGAGGAGGGCTGGATGAAGCAGGAGTAAACGGAAAAGTTTCGGCTAAAACCGGTGCCCTGCAAGGAGTTTATAACCTAGCTGGCTTTATAACCACTGCTAGCGGTCAACAAGTTGCTTTCGTGCAATTTATTTCTGCTTACGCCGTACCGCCAAAAGAACATCGCAACCGTCGGGCTCCTTTGATTCGATTCGAAAGTAGGCTGTATAAAGATTTATACCAAAGCAACTGATAAAATTGGCGCCACAAATATGGCGCCCTTAACTATGATGAGAAAGTATATGATGAGAAAGTAAAAGAATCAGCGTTTATAAATAACCTCAACGCCTTCGTCATCATCTTCGTCCCAATCGTCATCCCAGTCATCGTCTACTTCCGAAACCTGTTCCAATTGCTTCTTATGGTAGTCATCCCACATAAATTCAACTTTCTCAGGCTGAGATTCACCGTCTGCTGTGCTCATATTACGAGGCTGAGTTTTCATAAACTCCATAATATCCCAGCAAAGCGCTTTAACCCCTAGGTGATTTATCGCTGAGATCATATAAAAGTCGCCTTCCCACCCCAATTCATCAGCAATAGCTTGGGCTCGCTGCTTAGCTTCTTCTGGCTCCAACAGATCAACTTTATTAAATACCAACCAACGTGGTTTTTCTGCCAATTTCTCACTGTATTGTTGTAGCTCGTTGACAATAATCCGGGCATTTTCAACAGGATCTGATTCATCAATAGGACAAATATCAATTAAATGCAGCAGTACCCGGCAACGTTCCAGATGTTTCAAGAAACGAATACCCAAACCAGCGCCATCGGAAGCACCTTCAATGAGTCCTGGAATATCAGCCACAACGAAACTTTGTTCGTTATCCATCCTTACTACACCCAAGCTTGGTACCAGAGTAGTAAATGGATAATCCGCAACTTTTGGTTTAGCAGCAGAAACAGCTCGGATAAACGTGGATTTTCCCGCATTTGGCATCCCCAGCATACCAACATCCGCCAACAGCATCAGTTCCAACATCAATTCGCGGGTTTCACCTGAAGTTCCCATTGTTTTTTGACGAGGAGCCCGGTTGACAGAAGATTTAAAGCGGGTATTGCCAAGCCCGTGGAATCCACCTTTCGCAACCATTAAACGCTGTTCATGACGAATCATATCGCCAAGAACCTCACCGGTTACCGCATCACGGACACGCGTCCCAACAGGGACTTTAATCGTGATATCCTGACCACGCTTGCCAGTACAATCGCGGCTTTGACCATTTTGTCCACGCTCCGCTCGAAAGGATTTTTCAAAACGATAGTCAATCAGTGTATTGAGATTTTCATCTGCGAGCAGATAGACATCTCCACCATCTCCACCATCCCCACCGTCTGGCCCACCTTTCGGAATATATTTTTCACGACGGAAGCTGACACAACCATTGCCACCATCCCCCGCAACAACCAGTATTCTGGCTTCATCTACAAATTTCATATTTTTTCTCCGTATGATAGCCATTACAGTGCTGGACGGCCGTGTTACCCAGAGATGGCGTACTTTAGAATATAAAAAGCCCCGCAACACATGCAGGGCTTCTGATTCGGTTTATAACTCGAAAAACTTATTCAGCTTCGATGCTGATAAATTTGCGGTTTTTCGGGCCTTTAACTTCGAATTTAACTTTCCCGTCAGCTAATGCGAACAGGGTGTGATCGCGACCACAACCAACGTTACTGCCAGCGTGGAATTTAGTGCCACGTTGACGAACAATGATGCTGCCTGCTAATACAGACTCGCCACCAAAACGTTTTACACCCAGACGTTTACTTTCAGAATCGCGGCCATTACGAGTTGAGCCGCCAGCCTTTTTGTGTGCCATTAATCTGCTCTCCTAAATCTTAAGCGATGCCAGTGATTTTAACATCGGTGAACCACTGACGGTGGCCTTGCTGCTTACGGCTGTGTTTACGACGACGAAATTTAACGATTTTAATTTTCTCGCCACGACCGTGGGCAACGATTTCAGCTTTGATTTTAACGCCTTCAACGACAGGAGCGCCGATTTTGATGTCATCACCATTAGCGACCATCAGAACCTGGTCAAACTCAACAGTTTCACCCGTTGCGATGTCCAGCTTTTCCAGGCGAATTGTTTGACCTTCGCTGACTCGGTGTTGTTTACCACCACTTTGGAAAACCGCGTACATATAAACTCCGCTTTCCGCACGCCCCCTTAAATATCATTCCAGAGCGCACTATAAATATTCATAATAGGGCGCGAATTCTACGCAAAAAAGCCTAAGAAGACAAGTGCAGAATTAGAGCAGATGATAAAAAAACATAGTTGCTGAATTGTCATTTATTTAGACTGTTTTTCGAGTACAATCAAGACACAGCAATAACTATTTTAATGTTAATATGAACACAGCCCTGCATTAAAACCCATAGCCGAAAAAATATGAATTTAGAATCTATTATCAAGCTAACCGCTGATGATATGGCAGCGGTAAATGAAACCATTCTTAGTCAGTTGAATTCTGACGTTACTCTTATCAATCAGTTGGGCTACTACATAATCAGTGGCGGTGGAAAACGCCTCCGTCCAATCATTTCCATCCTGGCTAGCAGAGCATTGGGTTACCAGGGTGATAAGCACATTACTGTTGCTGCATTAATTGAATTTATCCACACAGCGACTCTGTTACATGATGATGTTGTGGATGAATCAGACATGCGCCGTGGCAAAGCGACTGCCAATGCCATGTTTGGTAATGCAGCAAGCGTACTGGTTGGTGACTTTATATACACTCGCTCTTTCCAAATGATGACAACTCTTAACTCTATGCGAGTTCTTAAGTTGATGTCAGAGGCAACCAATGTTATCGCTGAAGGTGAAGTTTTACAGTTGATGAACTGCAATGATCCAAATATTTCTGAAGATGATTATATGCGGGTGATTTACAGTAAAACTGCCCGATTATTTGAAGTCGCCGCACATGCTTCTGCAATTCTTTCTAACGCCACCCCAGAGCAAGAAACCGCTTTACAAAATTACGGACGTTATTTAGGCACTGCATTCCAGTTAATAGACGACTTACTAGATTATGATGCCGATAGCGATACATTAGGCAAAAACACCGGTGATGACCTTAATGAAGGTAAACCGACATTACCTTTACTGCACGCCATGAATCATGGTACTCCAGAACAATCAGCACTCATTCGTGAAGCAATTGAAAAAGGTAATGGCCGCCATTTACTCGAAACCGTACTAGTAACCATGAAACAGTGCGGCTCACTGGAATATACCCGTAAACGAGCAGAGGAAGAAGCAGATAAAGCAATAGCTGCTTTGCAGGCGCTGGAAAACTCCCCATACAAGCAAGCACTCGTGGGGTTAGCCCATATTGCCGTACAACGCCTTTCTTAATCGATAGAACAAACTTAATCGATAAATAAAACCTGGGGTTAATCTGACTCCAGGTTTTTCTCTGCGTCTTCAGCGCCTACATCAATATAACCAATAAGTTTTGCCAGCCCCTCTCGAAGGATAAATTTCACAATTTTTTCCCGCTCAACTTTAGTTAGTTGATAGTAAGCCTCAATCCAAATTAAGAATGGGTCTTGCCGTTTGTTTGCATAATCAACAGTGCTTTCCCCTACAGATAGCACATTAAGTACATCCTCAGGCAAGCTATTTATATGATATTCAAGAGCCTTGCCCTGAACACCCCGTTTACGTCTATATTCCCATCCTTCCCGCCTTGCCATCAGATTTATTCCCTGAGGCGAAGAAGGAAGTCCGGCAATACCAACCAGCTCTTTAGCTGAGTACCATTCTTTTTTCATACTTTTCTTCTCACTTTGCACCGGGATAATGAAGAAGAATCTAAGTTAGTTGGCATTTTTAATTTCCAAAAATAGGTCAAATAACAGAAAGTTTTTCTAAAAAACTTCTGATACCATCCCGTAAGATCATGGCTGTCACAGCCTGTTTCTCAGATTCTGATAACTGATGGAAAGCACCAACCCAAATCGATAAAGGATCTTGCTTCTGCACCTGATACTCAGAAGATGATTCATGAAGCTCCAGTGCTGCAATGGTCGTTTCCGGGAAACAGGAGTAGTGATACTCAACTGCTTTACCTTGCACACCTCGTCTTTTCTGACATAACCACTCCTCGCGTTTTGCTCTGGCATTAACTCCTTGTGGTGATCCAGGTAACTCACCCACGCCGATTAACTCCTTGGCCGAATACCACTCTTTTTTCATCACGTTTCTCTATTTTTGTAACCAAGTTCAAAAAAGAAGTTTTTAAGAAAAAATTTAGAAATGCTTTCAGAAAAATAATGCTATTTTATTTCTCAATAACAGGTTTAAGTTCGTTATTAATCTCATGCGTACCTGTTATTTATACCACTAATGGCATCAAATTTAATAAAAAAAGGATTAAAAATGATTTCAAGGAAATCTGATTGGCATCCTGCCGATATAATTGCAGCTTTACGCAAGCGGGGAACAACCTTAGCTGAAGTATCACGCAGAGCGGGGCTTAGCTCGTCGACCCTAGCCAATGCGCTATCTCGGCCGTGGCCAAAGGGGGAATGGATAATTGCGAATTATCTGGAAATACACCCTTCAGAAATTTGGCCAAGTCGTTATTTTGATCCAAATACTGGAGAATTATTAGAAAGGAAAGTACGCGAACAAACAAATAATTAGCTAACGAATTATATTCGTTGAATAAAAACCGCCGGTAATTCGCTATACCAGCGGTTTTACTATTTCATAGATATATATTTTTTACTTATAAAATATATAAATTAGTTATTAATAAATTTTTCGCCTAATTCTATATCTTTTCTCAATACATCTAGCATGCCTTCCAGCGCTTTCTGCTCAAAATTACTCAACTGACCAATGTCCAAACGCTCTTCTACGCCATTTTTACCCAAACGAACCGGCTGAGCGAAGAAACGAGCATATTCGCCATCACCTTCAACATAAACACACTCCACAACATCACTTTCGCCTTGTAAGCCGCGGACCAAAGAGAGCCCCAAACGAGCCGCAGCTTGCCCCATAGATAGAGTTGCAGATCCTCCACCGGCTTTAGCTTCAACCACTTCAGTACCGGCATTCTGAATACGTTTAGTTAAGGCAACCAACTCTTCATCAGTAAAGCTCACACCTGGGATCTGCGACAACAGAGGCAAAATTGTCACACCAGAATGACCACCGATAACGGGTACTTCGATTTCCTGTGGTTTTTTATCTTTCAATTCGGCAACAAAAGTATTAGAACGAATAACATCTAGAGTTGTGATGCCAAACAGCCGGTTTTTGTCATATACACCCGCTTTTTTCAGCACTTCGGCTGCAATAGCTACAGTTGTGTTGACTGGGTTAGTAATAATCCCAATCAGTGCTTTCGGACAAGTTTTAGCCACTTGTTCTACCAAGTTACGAACGATACCCGCGTTAACATTAAACAGATCTGAACGATCCATGCCAGGTTTACGGGCAACACCCGCAGAAATCAATACAACATCTGCTCCCTCTAACGCAGGAGTGGCATCTTCACCGGCAAAGCCTTTAATTTTCACTTCCGTTGGAATGTGGCTCAGATCAACAGCCACCCCAGGCGTCACTGGAGCGATATCATATAAAGAGAGTTCTGAACCTGAAGGAAGCTGGGTTTTTAGTAGAAGAGCAAGAGCCTGACCAATACCACCGGCTGCACCGAGAACTGCAACTTTCATCCTGATACTCCTTAAATCGTTTATACTTTAAAATGCTGTGAATTCATCTGGTTAAGAACCATAGATTACTACGTTTTTGAAAACAATCTATTAACAGCCAAATTGTGGACTTACGCTCTAATAGTGGGACGCAAAAGTCGCCGTATTCTAGGCAAAATGCTTATCTGTTAATGAGATAACGGACACTATTTTGAGAATTTCCCTATGATTTTACGAAATAATCGGCTAAATACCTTACACCCAACAACAACGCCAAACAATATCATTTGATTAACAATATATTTACCTGAATAACCAACTAAAAAAAGCAAATTTTCATATTCATGTTTTATGAATTTCTATATAACATAAGGCCAATTTTGCTCGGTTCAAACTGGCTACGAAATCATTATTATTGCATAAAAATGCATTTATATGCATAATATCAAGCTTCATAGCTGACTGAATATGGTGAAATATGCGTACTCCCTCTAAACAGGAAGATTTAGTAAAAGCTTTCAAGGCGTTATTGAAAGAAGAAAAATTTAGCTCTCAAGGTGAAATTGTCACCGCTTTACTGGAAGAAGGTTTTGAGAACATTAATCAATCCAAAGTTTCCAGAATGCTCACTAAATTTGGCGCTGTTCGCACCCGTAACGCCAAAATGGAGATGGTCTACTGTCTGCCTGCTGAACTTGGCGTCCCAACAGCCACTAGCCCACTAAAAAACTTGGTGCTGGACGTTGATCACAACCATTCAATCGTTGTCATTCGCACAAGTCCCGGTGCTGCACAGCTTATTGCACGTCTGCTAGATTCTCTTGGTAAAGCAGAAGGTATACTTGGCAGTATCGCTGGCGATGACACCATTTTTACCACACCAGCTAGAGGTTTTACGGCAGAGCAGTTACGTGAAGCAATTCTTGGGTTATTCGAACAAGAACTTTAAATGAACGCGCCAACAATGGCGCGATTCATTTTTCCCTCGGTTATTTTCAGGATCGACAAGCTTTTTTATTCAGTGCAAATAGCAATTTTTCATGAATACCACCAAACCCACCATTACTCATAACCAGAATATGATCACCCTGTTGTGCCTTATCAACAATCATATTTACCAATGAATCAATATCGGCACTCCAGTAAGCAGGCTGAACACAGCGATCTGCAATTTCTGATACATGCCATTTAATATTAGCTGGCTGAAATAAGAACACTTCGTCAGCACGTCCTAGCGCTGGCGCGATTTCATTCTTACTGATACCCATTCTCATGGTATTTGAACGCGGTTCCAACACAGTAATAATACGCGCAGTTCCACCAACCTTACTACGCAGAGCTTCTAAAGTTGCCAGTATTGCTGTCGGGTGAT
This sequence comes from Photorhabdus hainanensis, assembly GCF_018448965.1. Lineage (NCBI taxonomy): Bacteria > Pseudomonadati > Pseudomonadota > Gammaproteobacteria > Enterobacterales > Morganellaceae > Photorhabdus > Photorhabdus hainanensis. The sequence goes on from NZ_RCWD01000002.1 coordinate 54,591, forward strand.
GTGCAAAATCATCATAAACAGTGATGCCATTCTCCTCACCACGCAGCTCAAGGCGACGACGTGCGTTAATAAATTCACTTAGAGCACAACAAGCATCTGCTGGCTGGACGCCAACATGATGTGCCGCGGCAATTGCAATCAACCCGTTGCGCATATTATGTTCACCAACCAGCGACCAGTTCACTTCTCCAACAACTTTACCATCATAAAACACCTGATAATTACGGCTGTCTGTACTAATCTTTTTTGCCTGCCAATTACCGGTTTCACCCACCAGCTCCAATTCACTCCAACAACCCATAGACAAAACCTGTTTCAGGTTAATATCGTTATCCGGGACAAGGATCTTACCACTACCCGGAACGATCCTAACAAGATGATGGAACTGTCTCTGAATAGCAGCCAGATCGCCAAAAATATCACCATGATCGAATTCCAGATTGTTCATGATCAGCGTACGTGGGCTGTAATGCACAAACTTAGATCGTTTATCAAAGAAAGCACTGTCATATTCATCAGCTTCTATTACGAAAAACGGGCTTTCCCCGATCTGAGCTGATGTTTCAAAATTCCCCGGAACACCGCCAATTAAGAAACCTGGTTTATAACCACAAGCTTCCAAAATCCAGGCTAACATACCCGCAGTCGTTGTCTTGCCATGCGTCCCTGCAACCGCCAGCACCCAACGTTCAGACAAAACATAATTATGCAGCCATTGTGGGCCAGAAGTATAAGGGAGTCCACGCTCCAGCACAGCTTCTACACAAGGATTCCCACGGCTCATAATATTACCGATGATGACCATATCTGGCGCAGAATCCAACTGTGCCGGGTCATATCCCTGAATCAGATTAATCCCATGTTTTTCCAGTAAGGTACTCATTGGTGGATAAACATTGGCATCAGAACCAGTCACTTCATGGCCAAGAGAACGTGCTAAAATCGCCAGTCCACCCATAAAAGTGCCGCAGATACCAAGAATATGAATACGCATTGATTTCCTATTCCATAGCATGAAGTTAGCCACTATTCTAACCATCAATAGCAAGATAAGAAATGGAATAGCCTATGAATCATCCCTTTCTTTGGCTAAACTGCCTGCGTAAGAGTGCAATGGTCACTCTAAAACCACTATCAAATCACATTCAGGACTTTCGTCATGAAAACATTAGGCGAATTCATCGTCGAAAAGCAGCACGATTTTTCTCACGCTACGGGTGAACTCACTGCATTGCTTTCCGCTATTAAGCTCGGAGCAAAAATCATTCACCGTGATATCAACAAAGCCGGTTTAGTGGATATTTTAGGAACCAGCGGTGTGTCCAATATCCAAGGCGAGGTGCAGATGAAACTGGACCTGTATGCTAATGAAAAACTCAAAGCAGCACTGAAAGCACGCGGTGAAGTTGCGGGGATCGCTTCAGAGGAAGAAGATGATATCGTTATTTTTGAAGGAGACCGCGCTGAAAACGCAAAATATGTTGTTTTGATGGACCCATTAGATGGTTCTTCAAATATTGATGTAAACGTTTCCGTCGGTACTATCTTCTCTATCTACCGCCGTATTACCCCCATCGGCCAGCCAGTGACTGAAAAAGATTTCCTGCAACCAGGCCATCGTCAAGTCGCCGCCGGATATGTTGTTTACGGTTCTTCAACTATGCTGGTTTACACCACTGGCTGTGGTGTACATGCCTTTACTTATGATCCTTCACTGGGCGTATTCTGTCTTTCCCATGAAAAAGTTCAGTTCCCACCCAAAGGCAATATGTATTCCATCAACGAAGGGAATTACATCAAATTCCCTATGGGAGTGAAGAAATATATTAAATATTGCCAGGAACAGGATGAAGCGACTCAGCGCCCTTATACCACCCGTTATATTGGCTCGCTAGTTGCTGATTTCCACCGTAATCTGCTGAAAGGCGGTATCTACATTTACCCAAGCACCGCTAGCCATCCATCAGGAAAATTACGCCTACTGTATGAATGTAACCCAATGGCATTCCTGGCCGAACAAGCTGGTGGTAAAGCGAGTGATGGAGTTAATCGCATTCTGGATATCACTCCATCCAAACTGCATCAGCGCGTCCCTTTCTTTGTGGGTAGTAAATCAATGGTGGAGAAAGCAGAGAGTTTTATGGCTGAGTTCCCAGATGAGTAATTTCATCGGCTAATGACGGATAAGCGGCGGGATTTTTCGTCGCTTTTTTGATTTTAACTAGTTACTTTATTACTGATTGGTGACCACCTAACAGATCACCTTCAATAAAATGGCGACTACACAAAATCGTGCACAAGCTAAAGGAGTAGTCACCACTTCTGTCAGATATGAAAAATTCGCCCATCTCCAGTTGGGAGTTCTACGGTTAGGCTAAGTTTGCCTCCCATAGCTTCAACATAACGCTTTAACGTAGCCAGTTTTATATCGTTACCCCGTTGTTCTATTTGCGTAATTGCAGGCTGACTAACACCTAAACTATCCGCCAGTTTTTTCTGAGAGATATTCAGCTCTTCTCTCATCAGTTGCAAACCAGTTTCTAAAATCATTTCATCAGCCATCTGTTTTATATCTGCTCGATCTTCAACAGAAAATTCTCGTATCTTATCTTTAAGAGTTTTCATTTTTACCCTCCAAACTCGCTAAGTGAGCTTCATACTCAGCATCAGCCACCGAGATCATTTCTTTGTAAAAATGCTTTTCGTTCCCTGTCTTATCACCAGCACATAGAACAATAGCTCGTCTTAATGGGTCAAAGGCAAAAAATGCTCTTATTGGCCTCCCCTTACACTGAATTCTTAACTCTTTCATATTGTTAAATTTTGAACCATACAAAGAGTCAACAACAGGACGGCCTAGTTGAGGACCAAACACTTCTAACACACTAAGGTCTGCCAATATTTTTTTCTGGGTACTGATATCTTGTTCATCAAACCAATCTTCAAATCGACCAGTTAAAATTATAGTCCACACAACAACCTCATAAGTCATGACTTATGACAACATAATATAATCCACAACTTATATATCAATATGTAAATACAAAAAATGCCCTATACAGAAGCTAACTGCACCTTTGTCATGTGTGGTAATGAGCATGTCACTGCTTATTATGCTCTCGCCAGTAGCAGTGTTAAACGACCTTCTGTTCTAGGTTTTATAGTGACTGCACCACGAGGCTATCATCAAACTCAGAGACAGCATTTACCAACAAGCTACTTGTCAGAAAAATGGAGAGTACTTTAAAAAATGTTTTGGCTATAATACTCCCCACTCTATTCTGGTTTGAAATAAAGGAAACTTTCATGAGCCTGAACTTAGTACCGGCAGGAAAAGAACTGCCTGAAGATATCTATGTCATTATTGAGATCCCTGCAAATGCCGATCCGATTAAATATGAAATTGATAAAGAATCCGGTGCACTGTTTGTAGACCGTTTCATGTCTACCGCGATGTTCTATCCATGCAACTATGGTTACATCAACAACACTTTATCTCTAGATGGTGACCCGGTTGATGTTCTGGTTCCGACGCCATACCCACTACAACCAGGCTCTGTGATCCGTTGCCGTCCGGTTGGCGTTCTGAAAATGACTGATGAATCAGGTGAAGACGCGAAACTGGTTGCAGTTCCACATAGCAAACTCACCAAAGAGTATGATCACATTAAAGATGTGAACGATCTACCAGAACTACTGCGCGCTCAGATCACTCACTTCTTTGAGCGCTATAAAGATCTGGAAAAAGGTAAGTGGGTTAAAGTGGATGGTTGGGATAATGCCGAAGCTGCTAAAGCAGAAATTATCTCCTCTTTCGAACGTGCCGCTAAAAAATAGTTTTTTCCTGTTTTAATAATTAAAAAACCTCTGGGGAACATCACCAACAGAGGTTTTTTAATACCATACTCCCTTTCTATTACAAAAAAGGCTTTTTATTTACTCTTCCGCATGACGCTTCAACCAGTCACCGCTTTTTATCCGCCGTAAACCAGTTATTGGAAACTGATAAAGATATATCCATGCATTGCCATACGGTGTCTGAATCAATTCCCTTAGATACTCCCGCGAATTATCTTTCAAATCGTCTAATTCTGTCAGGATAGTAGAATTGATTCGATATACCTCACATTCAATACTTCCGTCACCACGGACAACCGCAGGATAATGCCCAAGGTCATATAACTCATAGCCTTCCAGCCGATGATCACCTAACCATTGAGCATCGGTCATCCAGTGATGATTGCCCTGTTTGCGCCGTAAGCTGCCATAAACAATAATTCGCATTTTTAAAACTCAAACTGATAGAGCAAATCCAATGTCTGATCAATACCAGACACCGCTTCCAGATACAATCTAGGCATTAACCTATAACGTAAGGTTAATGTTGCCAGTGAATCAAATATACCAACACCATACTTAACTTGCAGATCTTTTGTAATCTTTCCGCTAACAACTACCTGTGATTTATCACCAACCCCCTGAGTATCCAGTGCTAAGTCAGAAACACCAAATATTTCACCGATCTTACCTACCAACTGACCACTCTGTGCAACCCCCAAACCTATTAATATTGCCGTCATCTGTGAGTTGTCCGAGTTACTATTCTCTAACCCTTCACCACGCAACAGATAAGAAAGTGCTTCCAATTGTGATCTAACAGGCTCTGAGAAAATTTCTACTTTTGGCTGATCCGCCAAACCGGTCACCCTTACCCCTGCAATAACCTTCCCATCGGTAGAATCTGGATTACGAATAGCCTCAATATTCAGCAATGGCTGATCAGGTGGACCGGAGAACATAATCAGCCCTTTACGAACGATCAGATCCTGCCCATAAGTATGGAAACGACCATCAAGAATATCAACTTGACCATTCAAACCCAGTCCCTGTTTATCTTGAACAACCTTCAAATCGCCTTTAAGTTGCGCTTTAAGGCCGAAAGCACTGAGACGAACATCGTCTCCTATATGAATCGTCAAATTACTTTGAATTGGGATCGACGTCTTTTTCTCTTGTAATGGCTGAAGATTCTCATTCAATATAATTTCATCCGGTGAAGCTTCAATTGTTGATTCTGGTAGCTCCTTCACAGTAATACGCGACCAAGGAATACCAACACTACCATCCAATTTCAGCAACTGAGGAGAAGCCTCAAACACCAGAGCAGGACTAACATCAATTTTCACCATTGGTGGAAAAACCACTCTTAACTTGTCACCATTAGCCGCCACTCTTGCATGCCATGCATCCACATTGCGCCAGTTTGCATCACCATTTAGGTTAAGTTGTCCTTTCGGGGTTTTGATAACCCCCTCAAGAACAGAGCGTACTCCATCAAAATTCACACCGATTTGCCCTTGAGTAATATCAAACGGTATCCAATGACCTGAAACTTGCAATGCACCCAAGTTCAACCGACCAAATAATAATGGATTTTTGATATTACCACCCAGACGCAGGTTAGCATTCAAATGACCTTCCGCCTTATCACCGTTCCCTAGAATCGGCTTGATTAACGCCAATGAAATATCCTGAACATCGACATTACCCGACAGCTTACGGCTCCCTGCAAGACCAGCAATCTGAACGTCACCGTTAAACTGACCATTTCCCATAATCTTAAACAACCAATTCAGCTTTGCCGTGCCATTCTTCAAGCCTGCATTGAATGTCAGCGTCTGGAAATCTACCGGTAATACAGCGCCATCCACCATCTGCTTAACCTGAACCCCATCACCGTGCAGACTAACATTGGCCTGAGGCAATCCTCCGCCCGCACTCCATTTAACATCGGCATTGCCACTGAATACCCCTTTCAAATGTGTTTCAGGCCCCAGTAATGGCTGAATCATAGCAAGATCAAAGCGTTCAAGAATAAGGGATGCGCTACCGCTGGCACCTGCTTCAATGAGTTTAGGTACGCAGAGCCGCGCATGTGGATTCAGCCAACAATGCGTGCCCACAGTGACTTTCTGTTGTTGATTAAAATAATCGAGAGTTATTGCTTTAGTTAAACGCCATTCTCCAACCGGGGTGTCAAAACGGGTATTGTCGATGCTGCCTTTCCATCGCTGTTGCTTACGATCAAAACTACCATTAAGCGAAAGTTGACCGGCAATCGGCTCACCGTCGACCTTCAATTGCAAGTTGTGCTGTTTCTCATTGCCCTTTGCATCCAACGTCAAATTACGGACAATCAAATCCGCCTGTTTTAACTGACTGACTTTAACGGCAAGATCCCCGTGGATCTGTTCAGCAGAACGTACATTCCCCTTTACACTCACACGATCAATGCGCAAATCCTGCCACTTCAATCCATTGGCATTGAGATCAGCCGAAAGCTGAGGCGTTTGCATATTACCGCGCAGTTTCAGCGTTCCGTTCACAACACCGCCAAGCCCCGGTAATATGCCATCCAGCTTCGGTGCATTGATATCGCCATCCAGTTTCCACTGTTTGGACAACTGGCCCTGAAAACTCATTTTATTGCGGCCTAAAGCCAGCTCAAATTGAGTAATATTCCACTGACCAGCCGCGTTACCAGAAATCTTACCTCTGGCTTTTACTAAGTTCTGTTTTACGTTACCGTCCAGCATAATTTCTGGGATCTGGAGCTGCCAACTACCACCGTGTAAACTACCACGGGTCACTATTTTCCCCTCTATTTTGGCAGGCCATTCCGGCCACTGTTTAGCGGTATTGATCCCGGAGAGTATCAGCACCGTATTCCAACTTATAGCTTTGCTCCAATCCGCCACACCTGCCAATTCAACCTTTCCCTGCAAAGCAGATAGGCGTAGACGAGTCAACTTAAACTGCTCTTCATTGCCTTTAGCATCTAACACAAGTAATGCCGGTGGAATTTCATTTCCCTTAATACCGGAACGCAATGACAGATCATAGCCACTGGCCTTACCATTCAGGCGCATTTTTATGCCATCAAGCTGATATTCAGGCATCCCCGTTAAAGGCCAACTCAGTTGCTGGCTTTCAAACGTCATCCGCACTGGTAAACCTGTCTTCGCCAGTTCCGCTTGAGCATCAAGTTTAGCGCTGACAGGACCAGACAAATTCAGCCCTAGACTGAGCTGCTCCAGTAAAGCGCCATTAAGTTTTACATTAACCTTCTGCCCTTGGATCTCTTGTCGACTTAATTCACCCTTTATTAGCAGTTTTATCGGCCACTGCTGCGCCAGAGTCGCGGAACCATTAACGGCAAGAGAACCTTCCGGCATTTTAACATTCAATTTATTGAGCTGAATCTGCTGTCCCTGATTGCTAAGTTGCAGTAAAAACTCATTGATTGTGATATTGGTATCACCCGTCAGCCGTAATTGCTTACCACTGATCCCTTCAACAGTCATATCCAGTGGAATAGGCACTTCTGGCAACGTTGCCAATAGCGGCTGGGAGAACAATTTCTTCAGGATTTCCGCCAACGATTTTTCCGGTTCACTCCCTCGTTTCGCTTTCTCCTCTGCTTCCGCCGCTTTCTGCCGCTCAGGGGCAGTTTTTGGCAGTCCCACCAGCAATCCATTAATTTTCGTTGGCTTAAGCGTTAATGCTTTCTGCCGCCACTGAGCTGCGGCCCTAAATTCATCAAGGGCAAATACCGTATCATTTACGGTGACAGTGACATTTTTAACAGATAGCAAATCAAGTGAGACTGGATACGGCGTCCTCAATTCAGTCAAAGGCTCTGACTTTGATGATGGTTCTCCCGCAGGGGACAATTGGCTAGTATTAATCGCCACTTTTACGCCCTCCGTCGTCAATGCATTAACACATAACTGACTATTTTTCAGACAAGAAAGACGCAATGAAAGGTGGAGTTGATTGACACTGACATTCACACCGGGCATTTGATACTTAACGCCTTTCAGAGTCAAATCACGCCAACCACCACTGACGCTGGCTATATCTAGCCCCGGAACCCAACGGGCAGCACTGTTAATCATAAAATGCAGGCCAGATTGCGTTCCTACCAACCCGGCAACAGCAATAACCAACAAAACCACCATCAGCAGAAAAGCAATACTGACCTTTTTAATCCATCTCATAATTCAGATCCTAACCCGATGTAAAACTGGATATTACGGGATTCTGAATCCCCTATTGGTCTGGCAAGGTCAAATTTAATGGGTCCGACTGGAGAAGCCCAACGCACACCAACACCTACGCCGGTTTTAAAATTGCTTTTTCTAATGTCATTAATGGCCTCACCGGTATCAACAAAAACAGCACTCCACCAATTACCCGTTACGTTATATTGGTACTCAAGCGAACCCACAACCAGTGCGGACGCACCGGTCAATTTTCCTTTGTCGTCTTTAGGAGAAATTTTCTGATATCTGTAACCACGAACACTGTGATCACCACCAGCGAAAAAGCGCAAGTCGGGTGGAACTTTCTCGAACGCATTGGTTTCTATCCACCCCAAATTACCCCGAGCAACAAAACGGTGATTATCCCAATAAGTTCTGATCCAAACGTTTTGCGCCTGTAACACCAAGAAATCGACATCGGAACCCCAGAGGGTATCGGAGATATCAATAGAATAGCGCTGGCTATCGCCCCAATAAGGCATTGTCCCCCCACGCTGGCGAATACGGCTAACATTTGCTCCTGGGTACAATAACATTGCCGTATTGGTGACATTAGCCTGAGTAAAATGGCTGAGACTCCAACGCATATTGATCCCATACTGCCAACCTGTTGAAAGATCCCAATTACGGGAAAGATTTACTGTCGCGGTATCTGATACGGTATCATTGATATCTTTACGCTTATAACCCGTCTGCAATGCGTAATATTGCTCTAACGGGTTTACTTTCAGCGGCATTTTATAGGTGGCATCAACAACCTGTTCAGGTGCAGAAAGGTTGATGCTGGTACTAAGGCTGTGTCCACGGGAATTAAGCCAAGGTTTTGTCCATTTCGCCTTTACCCGTGGTCCTATATCAGATCCATAACCCCCACCCAGTTCAACATAGTTTTTGGAACGTGGAGTTAATACTGCTTCAAGAGGAAGCATTCCGTCACCGTTTTTTCTCGCGGTATTAAAATCCGGTGTAACTACCGCTGAATTAAACCAGCCAGTTTCTGCTAACCGCCGATTCAATTCGGCCAATTGTTCTGAGGTATAAAAATCCCCTTCTTTGAACGGAACCAGAGGATTCAGATAATCTTCGCGGATCTGTGAACCACGATAACGTATCTGACCAAAGTGATAACGCTCACCGCTATTAAAAACAAAGTCCCAGAATGCCTCATGCCGCGCTTTGGAAACACCCAATTGGCTCTTTTTCATAACAGCGTCAAAATAACCTTTCCTAATAGCAAGCCCGGTCAGAGAACCTTTAAGGCTTTCATATTCATCATGATTAAGAACCGTTCCTTTCTTTGGGCTTTTGCTTTTTACCAGTTTGGCATAATCTCCATCTGTCTTCGCCCCACCTTCTAAAACAACATTGACACCGGCGACTCGCACAGGCTCACCTGCGGTAACTTTTGCCGTTAATACCGAACGAGCAGGCGGTTTATTTTCCTGATAGGTAAATTCGATAATGGGTTCATAATAACCAAGCGGGCGCAAGCCTTCACGAATCGCTTTATCTACACGAGATCGAAAACGTCCATCTGGCGCAACTTCATCTGTGCTGATAGTGGAGAGATGAATTCGGGCATTTTTCGCTAAACTGCCTGTTAGTCCCTCTATTTTCAGACGAAGATTAGCGCTATAAGCAATGGGAGAGGCGATAGACACACAAAGAAAGCATAAAACGGGGTATCTTGACACGCTAACTCCTAACCTGATCGGAATAATTTGACTATAATAAATTTATCTTGAGTAAAGTTTATAATATATACAATCTATTAATGTCTGAAAACTTAATAATTACGGGAGTGAATTGTGCCAACTTCAGCTAATAAAAGCCTATCTATTGATCCTCAAAGCGCATTACCAGGCAGAACCGAGCCTCTTAAGGTTTCACCTAACCATGCTGTTACCGATCATGCGATAGAACCCGTCCCAGGAAATATGGAAGTTGCCTATTTTGGTATGGGATGCTTCTGGGGCGTAGAACGCCTATTTTGGCAACAACCTGATATTTACACCACCTCCGCAGGTTATAGCGGCGGTACAACAGCGAATCCAACTTACGAAGAAGTTTGTAGCGGCCTAACCGGACATGCTGAGGTTGTTAGAATTGTTTACGATCCAGCAAAAAACAGCTACGAAAACTTATTAAAACTTTTCTGGGAAAACCACGATCCCGCTCAAGGGATGCGACAGGGCGGGGATATTGGTACTCAGTATCGCTCTGCGATTTATACCGTGTCACCTCAGCAACATGAACTGGCATTAGCCAGCCTTGAACGCTTCCAAAAAGCAATGCAACAACAAGGGGATAGCCGCCCTATTACAACGGAGATCACAGAAGCGGGGCCATTCTATTTTGCCGAAGATTATCATCAACAATATCTATTTAAAAATCCTGAGGGGTATTGCGGACTAGGCGGTATTGGTGTTTGCCTACCCCAAATGAACAAAAACTAGTCGTTACATTTTATTAATGTTATAATTAATACGCTAATCAATGGTTTTCTAAGTGCTTGTTATCACTTTTTATTTTATATAATTTTTATTGTTTCCTCCGGTGCTCTTCTAAATAACAACCTACCCTACCACCGGAGGTAAAACACGGACCCCATATGCTAAATAGTCTCTTAATAGTGTTTCTATTGTGCGCGATAAGCGCCTTTTTTTCGTTATCTGAAATCTCTCTTGCTGCCTCCAGACGAATCAAACTAAAACTGATGGTCGATGAGGGTAATGTCAACGCAGCCCATGTCCTTAAATTACAAGAAACACCGGGAATGTTCTTCACCGTGGTGCAAATCGGCCTAAATGCAGTGGCAATTTTGGCAGGTGTTGTCGGTGAATCCGCATTCTCCCCTTCACTGAAAGCTTTTTTCATGAAATTTATGCGTCCTGAATGGGCGGAACAGTTGGGCTTTATCTGCTCATTTACCATTGTGACCAGTATATTCATTTTACTCGCAGACTTGACGCCAAAACGTATCGGCATGATCAAGCCTGAAGCCGTCGCAGTGAAAATCGTTAACCCAATGCGTTTCTGTCTGACAGTTTTCCGCCCATTAGTTTGGCTATTTAATGGCTTGTCTGATCTTATCTTTAAGATTTTTAAAATTCCGACAACGCGTAATGAAGACATCACATCTGATGATATTTTTGCGGTTGTGGAAGCAGGCGCTGTTGCTGGTGTGCTGCGTAAACAAGAGCATGAACTGATTGAAAACGTGTTCGAACTCGAATCCCGCACAGTGCCCTCTGCCATGACCTCAAGGGAAAGTATCATCTACTTCGATAAGAATGAAAGTGAAGAAAGTATCAAACAACAGGTTTCTAGCCAGCCACACTCCAAATACCTGATATGTGATGGAGATATTGACCACGTTATCGGTTATGTGGATTCCAAAGACCTACTCAACCGTGTTCTGAGTGGTCAAAACCTAAGCTTCAACAAAGGTGTCCAAATCCGCAACGCGCTGATCATTCCAGATACTTTGACGCTTTCCGATGCTTTAGAAAGCTTTAAAGCGGCGGGTGAAGACTTTGCCATTATCCTGAATGAATATGCGCTGGTAATGGGTGTGATTACCCTTAATGATGTTATGACCACCCTGATGGGTGATTTAGTCGGTCAAGGACAAGAAGAGCAGATTATCATCCGTGACGAAAATTCATGGTTAGTAGAAGGGGGAACACCTATCGATGATGTACAGCGGGTACTGGATATTGATGACTTTCCTGATTCAAGTAACTATGAAACCATTGCAGGTTTCATGATGTTCCGGCTGCGCAAAATTCCAAAGCGTACCGATTCAGTCAAATTTGCTGGTTACAAGTTTGAAGTTGTCGATATTGATAACTACAAAATCGATCAGCTACTAGTCACAAAAGTCACTGATATTCCCACCGCGACGCCAACACAAAACCTACTTATCAGTGATGATAAATAAAAACGGCCTACTCTTGAACTAAGGCCGTTTAGTATTCTCGTTAAGCGCCACTTATTTTTATTTGTGGCGCTGATTACATCAGTATGCAACCCGACTCTTTTTCGTTATCTATCCTATTTCGGCCTGCAAACGTAGCACTTGCTGATTGACTTCGCTCATTACACTAAAATGGCGCTTATCTCTCACCTTCGGTGGTAAAATTTTGCCACAGTCGAATTCAAAAGCCCCCATATCTTTAATGTATAAACGTCCACGGAATAAAGTTTTAACGTAGAGAGCAATTTTCAGTGGGTTATATCGGTGAAAAATTTTCATCTCTGCTTTTTTCCTCCTAAGTGCTTCTTACGGTTACGTTTGATGAACCAACTCCATACACGATACCGTTATGTAGAATAATAGACTGAATTTATCCGATTTTGTTCCCTCCATTTTTAGTTTTATGCACCGAATTTACATAAAATGACAGATATTTAGATATACATAACTATGTAACTTTATCTCTTACTTAATGTTAAAAATTTGATCTTCTTTAAAGAGATAAATCAGTTAATACCCGCTATGCTAGAGATCCATGTATTGTCACATTAACCTACAAAGGAAAAATTATGATAAAGAACTTTATGCTATATGCTGCGCTACTTTGTTCTCCTGCTTTAGCATTCGCTCACAACATCACCCTGGAACAGCAAGTTCCTTCGATCAATGTCTCTGATAAAGGTGAGTTGCTACTCAATAATAACAAGTTTAGCTACCAAAATTGGGATAGTGGAAAACTGATTGGCAAAGTGAGAGTCATACAACATATTGCAGGTCGTAGTGCCGCTAAAGAGATGAATGCTCCACTGATAGAAGAGATAAAACGCGCTGATTTTTCAAAAGAAAAATACCAAACAACCACCATCATCAATGTCAGTGACGCCATATTCGGTACCGGACCATTTGTCCGCAGCAGTATTGAAGATAGCAAAAAAGAGTTTCCGTGGTCTCAGTTTATCGCTGACAGCAACGGTGTGGCCAAAAAAGCTTGGCAGTTGGAAGCGAAAAGTTCTGCCATTATTGTCCTGGACAAAAATGGCGCAGCGAAGTTTGCTAAAGAAGGTAAGCTAAACAGTAGCGAAATCAAACAAGTAATTGAATTAGTTCGTAAAGAACTACAGTAAAAACATCTGTGGTGATAACGACTTGCAGGTATGTTTTCGTTTGCCCTTATCACCACCATTCTGCTAAAAAACAAATCTGCTAGAAAACAACCATGATTAAAAAATCGTTACTCTAAATCCCGGATTTAGGAATGATTCACGAGGTGTATAATCTAGAGTCTGACCTTTCCAATTCGTCACGTGAGCGCCAGCAGCAATGGCTATAGCATGACCCGCCGCAGTATCCCAGATATGAGTGGGTCCAAAACGAGGATAAAGTTGCGCTTTTCCTTCAGCCACCAAACAGAACTTCAGTGAAGACCCCACAGAAACCGTCTGATGTTCACCTAACTGATTGAGATAATCTTCTAATTCTGTATCCATATGAGAACGGCTAACGACTACCATTGGTGGATTAGCATCACGAATTTTAATCGGCAAGCATTGACCACCACCGGCTTTTTTCCATGCCTGCCGCCCTTGCCCGGAATAAAGCGTATCATGCACAGGAGCATATATGACCCCCATCACAGGAACACCCTCATCAATCAAGGCAATATTAACCGTAAATTCACCGTTACGATTAATAAATTCCTTGGTACCATCCAGAGGATCAACTAACCAATAGCGCTTCCAATCACGCCTCTCTTCCCAAGAGGGAAGCTCTTCTTCCGACAACAGTGGAATTTCCGGAGCGATACGGGATAATCCGGCTTTAATGATTTTATGAGCTACAATATCAGCCATAGTAACCGGTGAATCATCTTGCTTATGATCAACTTTCAGAGGATGTTCATCCTGATAAATTGTCATAATAGCCGCACCAGCTTCCTGAGCCAGTTGGCAGATTTGTTCTAGCATCATACACCTCTGCGGTTAGTCATCTGTTATCATTTTAGACTATATTACCAATTGATCTTTTATTGGAACGGTAAGAATTTTATTACCCCTCTTAAAATAAAAACAACTGGATATGCCTGCTCAAGTTACTGACAATCTGATGCAATCGCTATTATCTTCATGTTCTCACCAAGCACTTTTGCCCAATATGATGCCGTCATCTAACCCGTTGTACCACCAACAATTCATTCATTTAAGTTAAGCATTAAAAACCTTGTGTTAATATCCGCGACTTCGTTGTAAACCCTGGCACACCGCAAGCGCCACTAAAGACAACATGGCGGCTATCAGTAACGCCATAGCTTCCGAGATATGGATGACAGACTCCTCGCTGTGTTGCGTCAACAATGAAAAAAAAGCGACTCCTGCGGCAAACCCGACTTGACGCAACGTGCTGGTAAGAGCTGCCGCCAATCCTGAATTCTCAGGAGCAACATTGTCCATCACCAGCCTTGCCATCAATGGGTTAAGTACTGCCGCTCCCGTACCTAACAACAACAATCCAACCGCCAACAACCAAACATTCCCATCAACAACCGGACTAAAGATACCAGCCAACAGCACCAATCCAACCGTTAACATCAGGAATCCCTCGGTAGCTTGAAGATTGAAACGCTCGGCAATCCTCAATAAAGGTACCAAGGTTAACGGCAAAGAAAGCAATAGCATTGTCATAGCCAGATACAATGCATCAAAGCCCAATTTCACCGCGAAATATTGCGGTAACACCACAAATAAGCTCCAATAGGCGATAGAAAAAATAATCGGCAGAACCAATGAGATAACAAAGGCACCATTTTTAAGCTCAGGTAAACGTGTGAAACTACGCACAGAAAAATGGTGACACAGCCAAACGCTTATTCCCCCCAGAATAAGCAGCGTTGCCTTGATGATAGTGCCATTCTGACCCGGAAGCACTTGATCGATATATTGATACATGGTGACCAACAACAGAATCGCCGTCACTGGTAAGGTACTAAACAGAGAAACACGGCTTAACGCCCCACCGGCAGACAAAGTGCGGCCTTTTCTTTTCAACATCAAGAATACAACCAGCCCCCCTAAGGGCAAATTGAGTAACAATATCCATGACCAATCCAGCATCCTGATTATCAAGCCCCCTAAAGGCGGCCCCAAAGAAAAACTCAGCCCAAGTATCATTGACCAGGTTTTGAAAACCTGTGAACGGTTACTACTTCCCACGGGAAATAGAAGATTCAACAACGCCATCGCCGCTGTATTCAAAAAAGCGGCGGCAATGCCTTGAATTAAACGAACAAAGATAAAACTGCCAAGAGAAACACAACTAACGGACATATAAGAAGCAACAACGAACACCAACAAGGCGGAAATCAGTGTTCTCATGGCTCCCAGACGATCAGTGATTATTCCGGCGGGTAATAGGAAAGCAGCAAAGCCTGCTGTATAAGAAATGCTGAGCCATGCTCCTTCTTTAACACCAAAACCCAGTTCAGTCGCGATCACTGGGATAGCAACCCCTAAGCCAGTTGTATCAAAACCAATCATAAAGGTGACGATCATGATGGCGATAAATATAGCTCTGTATTTCGTATCTTGATTAGAAGAATTCATATAGTCCTATAATGTAAGAGGGTGAATAATAGCCACGCTTTTCCATACATAATTAATGTTTCAGACAACAATAATTCAGGGATCACTATCATCTGAAACATATGACAATATCGTGTCAATTTACCTAAGCAAGAATTGAACCTTCAAGATATTTGACCACATTGCGATCAATAAGGCATTCACACTGTTCATCCATCACACCAAGCGCCGTTATCCACATTTCCTCCATACGTGCCCTTGCCATTTCAGGACCCTTTTCATGCGCCAATAGTGCTAACATGTAAGTTGTGCCAGAAACCGTATAACCAGCCATTTTGATTCGGGAACACTTCAACGACAGCTCAAGAGGAGATGCATTCATTTCCGCCAAGCTTTTGGCAACAAAGGCGTTTTTCTGGGCCATATCCTTAACATCAGGAGAATTCAAAAATTGTTCGCGGGCAGTTTCATTCTCAATCAGGTAACGTAACGAGCTCATCAGATGGAAGCTTTCCATCGGTTTAATCACCGAGACATCGGCGCCATGCCAAATATCGAGGAGTGCCCACAGATCCATCTCTTTGACATTACCTGGCATGATTTTCTGACCGGTATTATGGCCTACAGCATCCAAATAAACATAGGCAGTGCTGGTCTCACTATTTTGGGAGAACGAATAAATTTTCGTATAATCCCCCGCCTTACTGATCCCTTTTTTCGTCAACATCACTTCCTCTGGTAAACGTCCCAACGTAACCACTCCATGAACATGATTACGCGAAAGGATAAAACCCACTTTTTCCAGTAAATTATGAGTCTGTTCCTTATCAAAATTACCGTTATTATCCCGCACACCCCATTGCCCATCCTCTGTTAACGCCAGACCAAAAGGATCGACAATCATCTTCACTGGCACGGAACCAATTGAAGTCAATATATTTTGCAGTGTTTCTTCAAATAATATTAAGCCCGCTTCAATATTATTATTTCTATTTGCCGACGAGATAAATCTCAGAGAAATATATTCTACTCCGAGTGTATTAGCGTGAATTATTCGGTTGGCAGCGCTACGCCAACCATAAGCAAAATAACCAGGCATCCCCTTTGTCGGATTACGTTCTTCTTCTCCCAGATCAATACTAACATCAATAGCCTGCGCCATTTTTTTCGGAGAAATTCGGTATAGACTTTCAGAATTAATACGACGAGAAAAATAGGGTATTAATGGCGATATTTCAATTGCATTCATTTTCATTTCCTTTATATCAAGATAACATTCCTGGCTTATTAATCCGCCAGACCTTTCATAATCGTTGATGCAATGAATTAGCCATACTATTCTTCAATATATTTAATAAATCAACATTATCTTTATAATAAAAACAAACAAAACATTGTTTATTTGTCATTAAAGTTATTAGAAATAAAAAATACTTTAAAATGCTGACACTCAAACAAAGGTAAAAGTAAACAAGTACTAACAAGAGAAAGGAGAAAGTGGAACCTAGGCTTGCCAGTGCGAAACAGCACTATGATCACGATTAAGATCAGAAAGAACCCAAATGCTGGTGGCAACAGCACGGAATATCAGGAAAATAGCATTACCATCTACTTTTTAGGTAAAAGCAAAAACTGACCAGCCCAAAAAACCTATTTTAAAGAAACAACTGGGACATTGAGAAAAAGCCAGTTAATCGGCAACATACTAGCTGAAATTTTCGATAGTCTGAAAACACCGCCCACTTTATTGAATGGGTTTATCAGTAGTCTGAGGCGAATATACCGGCTATTTTTAATCCTACTTCTGGATAAAACTTACAGAATATCCAATAATTCCACCTCAAAAATCAGAGTGCTATATGGAGGAATCGATGCACCAGCGCCTCGCTCACCATAAGCCAAATTATAAGGGATATAAAGCTCCCATTTAGAACCGACAGGCATCAACGTCAATGCTTCAATCCATCCAGCAATCACACCATTCACCGGAAATTCAGCAGGTTCGCCACGCTGTACTGAGCTGTCAAACACAGCGCCATCAATCAGACGTCCGGTATAATGAACACGCACGCTATCAGTACGAGCAGGAATTGCACCATCCCCTTGTTTTAGAACAGAAAACTGTAAACCGGATTCAGTGATGCTTATACCATCACGCTGAGCGTTTTCTGCCAGAAACTTCTGACCCTCTTCTGCCATAACTTGCTGACGTTCACGACGCACACCATCCGCACGTTCATGCATTTCACGTAAGGCACGATGTAATATATCAACCGGCACCGCTGGAGAATGATTTTCCAGCGCATCACACAACCCTGCTAACAGCGCTTCAGGTTCCAGACCTTGCAGGCCAGACTCCAGTAATTGCTGACCAACTTGCAAGCCAACTCCATAACTTGCTTGTGCCTCGATAGAATCAAAAGAAAGTTTTGCCATGAAAATACCTGTGATCAAATTAAATTAGGTTCGTAAGCATAACAGCGCTATGCAGCAGGGTAAACCGAAGATATCACTAGAAAAATACATGTCGACAAAATATATAAGAGCTAATAATCGATATAATTCTAAGTAGCATATTCATTCCTTAAAGGTTACAATATAAAAATTCAATTTTTATATATTTTTACTTATAATTGATTATATGAATGAAATATTTTTTATATAAAATTAATTTTATTGCAAATATTATACGACGAGGAAAATCTTATGAATACATTATTTAATGAGATTTCATCTGAAATTAAAAAATCCAAAACCATGCCAGAATTAGAAAAGAAGCTGTTAAACGCGATAAATTATCTGGGTTTTGAATTCTACTCAATTTATCAGGAAGAAAAATACCCATTCACGACTAAAAAATATGTTCTAATAACCAACTTAAATATAGAAAATGCAAACAATTATAATCAAGATAATAATCACGACAGCGACCAGTTAATGAATGGTGATTACACTTTCTCTATTCCGTCAATTTGTAATGATAATATATCAGAAAACGCTGATTTTATGATTGAAAAATCAAATCCAGATAAAAATGAAGTTAAAAATAGTCTTTCAATCAAAATTAAAGGTTATCATGGAGAAAGGTCAATTTTTTCAGTCGCCAGAAAAGAAGGCACTATTTCCCACAATGAAATACTTAATAAAGCGGGAATGTTAGGCATATTGGCGAATGAATGCATAAAAACATTCAATAATCTAAAAAACAAAAAGGATAAGATCATTGTTCCAACTCTCTCTACCAGAGAAGTTGAAGTCATAAGATGGACTTGTGAAGGAAAAACTTCTGCTGAAATAGCCGATATACTGGATATTTCGACAAGAACAGTTAATTTCCACATTAACAATGTCATGGAGAAATTAGTGGTTCCCAATAAAGTCGCGGCAGTTGCTAAAGCAATAGCATATAATCTAATTATATAATAATTAGAGCCGAAATAAGGCTCTGCCCATACGAAATTACAAAATATAATTAGATAATATATCCCTCCATGCATCATTAACTTCATTCATCAGGGATTCACATTTGACGTGCTCATCATTAATATGCACACAAACGTAACCACAGAAATCATTATTGCTTTTTGGTGTTTCGTAAACTAATGAACTTTTCTCTAAATTAATTTTTATTGCAATAATTTCGTAATATAATTTACTTAGAATATTATCAATAGATGCTAATAATGCTGCATTAATTTCTGTTTTATCGAATTTATCATTAATCTTTCCATCTTTACCTGCCAGCAAATTAATCAAAAATGCTCTTCCCTTCGCTTCAGGCAATATCATCCGATCACTAAATCCTTTGACTAAATGGTCAACCCAAATTTCCTGTAAATTTATATCATATACCCGGTTAGCCATATCCCAAATACGCATACCCGCAGGTCTACGATTAGTTTCAACCAGAAAAGCTTCTCCCGTTTTACTATCCTGCTTAATCTCATTATGGAATGCACCAAGAGTTTGCCCTGAGATCAGATTCATTACCTGCCCTGCTTTATGTAATGCAATCGTATTTCTGCCATCACATTGCGCCGGTACTATTTGCCCTATTTCAACAGGATATTCCCCTTTCTGAGAAACTTTTTGCGTTAAAAACGCCATACAACCAATACCATCATACGAATATTCTGTATCGAAAATAATAAGCTCTTCTGCAAGAATTTGATTACCGCCAGATTGCTCAACAGATTGAACAAAAGCCGTTGGGATTTTACTTCTATCTTTAACCGCAACCACTCCTATATTTGCTCGACCACAATTAGGCTTAATAATCACACCATACGGAACAGAGTCATAAAATTCTTCTAATTCTTTAATCTCATTAATGAAAGTATATCGAGGTGTCTTAATATGTTGTGCCGCAAGCAGTGGTAATATCCGAGTTTCTTGTTGGCGGAATTGATATTTTTCAATACCCGCAAAACTTAATTCGGGATCATCACCATAAACATTTAATTTTTTCGCGATAACAGCAGCATACCCAGATACCGCATCCATAAAGGGGAGAATAGCTGCACATGTCATATTAAGTTCACCAAGAACTGCCATCACACTATCAACATAATTTTCTGCTCGTACAGGAATATGATAGACAAATGGTGTGATATTTTTCTCCTCACCGGACAACATATCGCTAATAATCACCAATTCAAGGGAGTAATGAGATTGAATATAGTCACGAATATTCACGATTTCACTCAGCCTTGCCGGAAGATAATCAAGCACTAACAAATATTTTTTTGAACTCATATTTCCTCCATTATTGACTATTATGCAGATTAAATTTAAGCGAACGATAAGGATTAATAATGACAAACATCAATAAAACGAATGCAGAGAATATCAGATAAATACTATTGTAGGAAAAATGGTTCAGTAAATTAGCACAAATGAAACTAGTTAAAGGTGTCGCTAACTGATTCAAAACCAACACCACACCAAGATACTGAGAAAAACGCTGCTTCGGAATAAGACTCGCCCGATAAGAGCGAGAAAAAAGATTAAAACAACCTTCCGCACCAATGACCAGTAAGAAACCTAATGTGTAAACCACAAATAACGGCCCGGTAGCAAATAGTGTCAAACCACATAACGCAATCAAAAAAGCGGTTACACCAACGATACGCACATCAAAAACTCGGCATAATTTTGGCGCAATAAAAAATACACAACAATTTACCAGACCCGCATAAGCCAAAAGCTGAGCATAACTCCCTTCTGGCTGCGAAAAAACGCTGGTAATAACATAAACTGCCGTTGACAGAATAGCGCCTTGCATCACATTCATCAGAAATGTCAGGCCAATGACGCGTAACAAGGGTGGGTTTCCCATCAAGAATTTAAAAATGGCCGGCAGATTATAACCTTCTCTATTAGCGTGTTCTTCAATCTGATTTTTCCTTTGTAGCTGAAACCATATCAAGCTACTAATCAGAAAAGGAAAAAATGCAAATGCAAATACCGCATAAACACTAAATTTATAAACCAGCAAACCGACAACCGCCGGGGCTGCAATATAGGTAAACTGTTCAACAAACTGTAAACGAGAGTTAACAGAAGGTAATTCTATTGCACTTATGTTTTTAGAGACAAAACCTTCAAGGTTGACATATCCCGCCCCACTAAAAAAGGATAAAACACATGAGAGAGGAATAATGATATATACGATGCTATTATCAGAATATATAAATGAAAGAATAAAAAGAAATAAGCAAACTAATGATCGAAGAATATCACTCAGGAATAACATAACCAACGTATGCATCCTGTCGCCCATCCAACCAGAAATAGGGAGTGAAATCACCCTGAATAGCCGTTCAAGCCCAAAAGCAAAAGATGAAAGTGAAGCACTATTAGTTGAGGTATATACTAATACAGGCACAGCGAACATAACAAATGCCTCTGAAAAAACAGAAAAAAAGCGAGCCAGTATGATCCTATGTATCATTAATATTACCTCAACCTTATTATCTATCCCATTAGGCCATTTTATTTATCAATTCAGCTCTGAGCAAGACTTAAACTGATTCAGCAATTATGCCTACTGGGATAGATTTTTACTTGCAATAATTAATGAACAGATTTAATCAAATAATTCCCCAGAACTAAATAATCAATATTTGTTTTCATGAAAGTTTTAATGGCATCATCAGGAGAACAAACGATCGGCTCGCTATCGTTATAAGAGGTGTTCAGCAGCAAAGGCACACCAGTTTTCAGATAAAATGCCTCAATCAACTGGGCATAACCTGGATTTGATGCACTATCTACCACCTGCACTCTGGCAGTGCCATCTACGTGAACCACAGCCGGAATTTCCGATGCTTTATCCACTTTAGCATCCATCGCTAACAACATATATTTTGCAGCTTCCGGTAATTCTTTTCGAACATGGAACCAGTCAGCAACATGTTGACGCAATACGCTAGGCGCAAATGGTCTAAACATTTCACGATGTTTAACTTTACGATTCATTAAATCCCGAATGTCTTCATTTCTCGGATCGGCCAACAGACTACGATTACCTAATGCCCTCGGCCCAAATTCCATCCTCCCCTGGAACCAGCCAACAACATTATTTTCAGCTAATAAGTCTGCGACGACTTCATGAATATTCTCTTCATACGTCCAGTCCAAACCATGCGCTTTCAAACTACGTTGGTAATCATCTTCACTATATTCCAGACCCCAATAGGTATGAGTCAGAGGATAGCGTTGATTATTTCCAAGAATCTGATGCCAAATAAATAGTGCGGCGCCGGTAGCCGTCCCACCGTCATGGGCGGCAGGCTGAACAAAGATATCTTCGATATCCAACTCTTCATATAGTCGCTTATTGGTTATGCAGTTTAATGCCACACCACCCGCAAGACAGAGCTTATTCGTTGCTGTTTCCTGCAAATAATGACGAGCCATATTTAGCACGATTTCATCAGTTATTTGCTGGAGAGAAGCAGCGATATCATAATATTCCTGCGCAACTTCACCACCAGGCACTCTCTTCGCAATACCAAACAGAGATTCTAATTGAGAAAAATCTTGGCTGCGGAAATTGAGAATGGAGTTATCAATGGTAAACTCACCTTTCTCATAAATTTTGACGAATTGTTGGAACGCCGGCATAAAACCCTCAGGCTTACCATAAGCAGACATTCCCATTACCTTGCAGGCATCGTATACAGAGAAGCCTAGGAATTCTGCTAATTTCTCCCACATAAAACCAATTGAATGAGGGTATTCAATAGTTTTAATTTTTTCCAGACTATTACCATTGCCCAGATATACCCCTGCGGTATTATCCTCTCCAACACCATCAAGTGATAAGGTTAGCGCTTTATCAAATGGCGAAACAAAATAAGCAGACGCCGCATGCGCTGTGTGATGCGGAACCCAATGAAATTGACCACGGAATCCCATTGATTGCAAAATTTCTGGTACTGAAGTGGTTTTACGATAGAAAATAGATTCACCCGAGACACTTCCCCAACTGCCTTCATGGGTAGCTTCATCAATAAAGATTGATTTTCTTCGTTCTATCGGATCGATAGAAAACCCAATATGACTCACATCTTCCAAGCTAATACCCGCGAAGTCTAGTGCAACTTCAATAGAAGCCAATGGCAACTCATCGGGATTATCAATATTTGCTGGTTTTCCGTGTTTTCTTCTATTTAAACGCTCTTCTTCAATGGCAAAGATAGTTTCTCCATCTTTTAATAAGCAAACTGCTGACTCATGGTAAACTGAATTTATACCTAAAATATACATGGCTAATTATCCTCCCATTATAATTATTTAATTTTTAATACTAAGCAGCGCAGACTACCACCACTCTTTAAGAATTCACTCATATCACACTTAACAACATTATAACCATAATTATTTAATTGACGCTCAACTTCTATAGAACAATCATGCATGAGAATATCTCTACCTATTGGGATATTATTACAGATAAATAATTCCTTAGCGTCACGTTCTGATACTGAGATCCGGCGCTCAAATGTTTCAGTAATATAATTCTGACTCTCTTTAGTAAATGCATCAGGATAGTAAACAACCGTATCTTTGTCAATAAATGAGAATGCCAGAGCTACATGAAAGAAAGTTTGATCCTGAATATGCAACTCACCTTTAACTTTAAGTTCTGGATAGACTTTCTGAATCTTATTTATTGCTTCTTTATCTGAGCGAGGACCATAACCAAATATGATATCATTTTCCCAATAGATAACATCTCCAAGCCCTTCAAAATAGATACCGTCATCAACACGATGTATCTCATAACCTAGATTTTCCAGGTAATCAATATAATATTGGCTTTCCCCTTGGCGTTCAGCGTGCCGGAAATTACTAGCAAGGAATTTATTATTATGCACCATACCGCAATCACCTGAGAAAGTCATATCAGGCAAACCCTTAACAGGATCAATAGTGCGAATAGTGATGCCACGTTCAGTCAACCGTTCATAAAGAAAATCCCATTGCTTCTGTGCCAATTTTTTATTGACTCTATTATTAGGATCCATCCAATCATTAATGACGTATTCAATATCGTAAAAGTCAGGTTTACACATTAATAATTCTTTAATCATAATATTTGCCTCATCTTAGATTTAGCACTTTGCTTAGTATGGATATTAAATATTTTTGCAAATCCCTCCGCATCGTTTTGGCTATATAAATGACCACAGTTATATATTGCTAAACTATCATCATAGATAGTATTCTTGGAAGCACGGGAACAAACGCTGGCATATTTATAGCCTAATTCAAGCTTAATCTCACCATTGACATGTTGATTCATACTATCAATAAAATGGTTTAAATGAGTTAATAAAGGATCATACCAAAGCCCAGAATAAACTAATTCAACCCATTTTTTATCAATTATCTCTTTAAACCAATTCTCGTTACGATTACTACAGTAACATTCCAAATCACGATGAGCGGTAATTAAGATATGTGCGGCAGGTGATTGATAAATTGCGCGGGTTTTCAAACCGACAATGCCATCTTCAACAATATCAAAAATGCCAATTGACTGTTTTTTACCAATTTTATTTAATATTTCAATAATTTCATATAATGATTTTTTCTCGCCGTCGATCGATATCGGTATGCCATTCTCAAAACCTAATGACAAAAATATTGGCTCAGTGGCTGATAGTGCATCCTCAAATAATTTCCCTTTGACATCTTCAGGAATTAACATTTCTGGCTCTGCCAATGGTCCACATTCGACACTGAATCCCCATATATTTTCGCTGGTAGAATAAGGGTTATTACAACCAAATTCTTGAGGAATACCATAATTCATAGCATAGCTATTTACGACACTTTCGTCGTATTTAAAATCTCTCAACGAAGCAATAGGTATTTTATTCAGAATTTCTATATTCATATCCATTCTGACTTGATCATTACCTCTGAATTGATGGGCAATATAATCAATATTGAGCTCATTGGCTACTTCAACTGCCGCCTCCGCAATCGCAGGTCGGGACAGGGCTGCACTGAGAAAATAACCATTTTGATAAATAGCATTCGCTTTTATCGCTTTTGTCAGGAAGTGTTCAGCATATTGCGCTCGATAATCCTTATAGATAAATTTATCGGCACCCGCAACCATGCATTCTAATTCAATATCTTCAATGTCTCTTATCTGTCCTTCATCAATATAAAGAGCAATCACCTCTTTATACTTAGATTTAAGACTTCTTATGATAAGAGGATTATAGCGGCGATTATAGTAAATCACCAAAACACGATCAGAACTCATTTAATACGCACCCCATGTTTGTAATAATTTCTTCTAGCTGAGGTTCTGCTCTACTTTCCTCAACTAATTCTGAGAAATTATTTTCAAATAACCAAGTATCATTATAAATTGTGTCGATATAACGTTCTCCACTATCAGGAATAATGACAACAATACTATCTCCAGGCTTAAAATCATCCAGGTGATTTAATGCTGCGCTTACCGCACAGCCTCCCGTTCCACCAATTAAAATACCTTCATTTCTGGCTAATTTTCTCGCTATCCGGAATGCGTCAATATCTGCAATATCGATGTTGCTACGATCCAGAATAGAAGGTATAAACGTCAGTCCCGCGCCTTGTACTAGATATTTCCCTTGTTCACCACCGAAAATAACTGATCCAACCGGTTCAACACCATAAATTCGCACCTGTGGATTTTTCTCTTTCAAATAACGGGAAATCCCGGTAAGTGTTCCACAGCTCCCTGCTGTCGCAAAACAAGCTGTCAAATTATTGCCAAAAGTTTCATATAACTCACGCCCCGTGGAATGATAATGTTCATCAGGATTAACCTGATTTTCGAATTGCATGGGGCTAAACGCATTCGGATAGGCTTTTATAATCTCTTTAGTTAAATCAATACGATATTTGACAGTATCCGTTCCCGCTTCAAACTCTGGCAGGAAAATGATTTCCGCACCAAATGCTTTTATTTTATCGCGTTTCGCTGCCGGTACCATACGGTCCAAGACTGCAATAAATTGATGACCTTTAACAGCACACGCCATTGCCAGACCAATTGCCGTATTACCCGATGATGGTTCAATAACCACCATGCCTGGTCTTAATTCTCCCCAAGCCTCTGCCTTCTCCAGCATAGCAACTGCAATGCGATCTTTAATACTCCCACTGGGGTTAATATTCTCCATTTTGAGAAAGACATTAATACCTTTAGTGTATCTACCATTCAACATAACTACTGGAGTATTACCTATAGTTTGTAATATGTTTTTACCTAGTTTCATACCCGTTTTATCCCTTATGTCTGGGTTAATATGAAGAACATATAATGATGATAAGGTATTTTTATTAATAAATAAGTAAATCAATTCAATATTTAACATATCTATTAATTTATTAATGAAACCATTCACTTTATAAATAACTATGGAGAATAACTTCATACCAATTAACAACAAGAGCATTTATTTGTGTTATCACACAAGGGTTAATTAACAAAAATGATAATTATAAAATTACACTTAAAAGTCTACTGTCAACTCTGACAGTTATATCAGTAAAATCTCATATAGATTTTTGATATTATCATTCAATAATAAGGATATATATTATCATCATTAAATATTCTTATATAAATTCATATGAAATGAATTATTATAATGACAAATAACCGTGACGATATAAGAATATGCTTCTAATTATTATAAAATAATCACACATGTAATTAACAGGATTTACATATATATTAAATTATTCGATAAAAAATCCCCATATCACAACAGAATTAACAACACCGACATTACCTAATAATAAGAAATACGAATTAGATTATTTGCAGATAATAATCTTACAATGAATGATATTTTCAATATAAAAAACGAAAAATCAACAATAAGAAAAGCTGTCCAAAAGGCAATATTACAGAAGAATAGACAAAAGAAACTATGATTCTATAAACGACAAAATAAGGGTAGTAAATGTAGAATAAATCAGATTAATGCTCAGTTACCGGGAATGGGGTTTGGGGAGCAATGGAACAGTAAACGCCGTTAAGCAGTCATTTTAAATAGCCATTTAATTATAAATCATTGCGTTAATCATCTTCATTAAATGGCCTTAGCTCCCCTCTGCTGACGTCTTCCAGAACTGAGTTGATCTTCCCGGCCTTCAAATATGCCTGTCTCAGTTCACCTCGTTTACCATGAAACACACTTCTGGCCACGGCGTGTCGTCCTTCTCCACAATTAAGCTACTGGAGTTGTAAGCGGGGCAATGGTATTCGGTTAAGGAAAAAATTATGCTATAGATACTGATAACTCTGTAGGGGTGACAGGCAAATAAATTTATATTACATGCTGAATAAGGTTTTTTTGACTCGTGTTGGAAAGGACATCAGGTTTTTACTATTAATGGCTCTAGATTAAATGTTCCAAGAAAGCTTTTGAACAAGGGTTACCGGATCCCCAAAACACGTCCAGATATTACCCCTATGCCATGATGATCTGTCTCTATGATGTACTGAACTCAATAGTGTATGATATTGATTTTATTAATCATAATAATGAGAGAGACTGTGCAAAAGGACACCTTGCGTGTCTGGGAGAAAATGCTGTCGCTATTTTCGATCATGGTTACTTCAGTTATTACCTGCTCTATCAAGTCATCCTAAGCAACGTGGATACGTTAATTACCTAATGAAACCTATCAAATTGCCAATTTTAATCGGTGATACAACCGACTTCCTCTCAACACCCCGCCTTGAAACAAGGCTTTACTATCGAAAATATAGTATTTTCAATAGTAACACTAAGCAAACAAAAAAATGATTTCTAAATGGAAATCATTTTTCTATGATGCTACAGTCTTCATGACATATTTATTATATTAGATGAATGACAGTGAAAAAATCAGAAAATATACTAAATGAAAATTGCTTAGATTTGAATGTTTCGTCTTACCAAAAAGGTGCGCTGGGATTCAAACTTGTTTTAGTTCTGGGAATGTTGAGTGCTATTGGCGCTCTTTCGACTGACATGTACCTCCCTTTATTTCCCGCTATGTCTCACGCACTAATCACAACTCAAGCTGGTGTTCAATTAAGTCTAACGTCATTTATGTTTGGCCTCGCGATTGGACAATTAATTATTGGCCCTTGGTCGGATGTGATTGGCAGGAGAAACCTTCTATTAGGCGGTATGGTTTTGCTAACTGTAGCATCAATTGCTTGTTCATTTTCTTCAAGTATTGAGATGTTAATCATTAGCCGTTTTTTTCAAGGTGCTGGTGGTGCATCAGGTATTGTCTTAACACGAGCCATTGTTTCTGACCTTAGTTTTGGTAACAAAGCCGCATACTATTTCAATCTGATGTTAGCGATACAAGGTGTAGCGCCGATAATTGCGCCATTGATAGGAGGCATTGCTGCACATTTTCCGTGGCCAGTTGTATTTGTCTTTTTAACGGTTATTTCACTGATACTCACCGTCTTAACGTTTGCTTATGTGCCAGAAAGTTTGCCAAATAAATCAGCATATAGCGGGATTAAGAACAGTTTAGTTAAACAGTTTTTCAAACTGTTCAGAAATAGAGTCTATATGGGATATACGTTAGTATTCTCGGCCACCTTTGGAGCACTGTTTGCCTACATTTCAGCATCACCTTTTATATACCAGTCCATGTTTAATTTTACCCCAGGATTTTTTTCTGTTGTGTTCGCAATTAATGCCGGAATTATGATGTTCGGTAGCATATTGAGTGCCCGATGGGTTGAACGGATCGGCGCTAAAACGCTTGTCATAGTTGGTGTTGTAACAACTTTTATCCTAGCTTGTTTATTACTGATTGTAAATTATCTCAGTGTTTATCAACTTCAGTTAACTACAGCCATTTTCATGATACTTATGTTCACGATGGCGTTAATTTTCGGCAATGCAGCCAGTTTGGCATTAACAGCGGTTCCTGATTTAAGGGGGGCAGGCTCTGCTGTCCTTGGTGCTCTTCAGTTTGGAACGGCTTCTTTGACGGCATTTTTAACTGGTCTTGGCAAATCTGTGTCTCTGTTTCCTGTATCTATTGTATTAATCGGATGTGGGATTATGACTCTATTTTCCTTAATATTAGTACGTGTAAGGAGATAAATGCAGTGAGGGATCAGAATCATATACAAAACACGATTGAAATTCTTGGTGCTAGGCAAAATAATCTTAAAGGAATTGATTTACGTATTCCTAAAAATGTCATCACAGTATTTACCGGTGTTTCTGGTTCAGGTAAAAGCTCTTTGGTATTCGATACAATTGCAGCGGAATCCCAACGACAACTTAATGACACTTTTCCACCTTATATACAGCATCGGTTACCATACTATAGTCAACCGGATGTGGATGAAATAAATAACCTCACTACCGCAATTATCATCAACCAAAAGCGTATTGGTGAAAATGCCCGTTCAACGGTTGGTGCAGCATCAGATATTTATACCTTACTGCGCCTCTTATTTTCCCGAATAGGCACACCGTTCATAGGATATTCCAACATTTTCTCTTTCAATCATCCGTCAGGAATGTGTCCACATTGCGAAGGATTGGGCATTACCAGCACAATAGATGTTAATAAGCTGGTGAATGAAAACAAATCGCTGAATGACGGTGCAATTGAATATACCACATTTGCGCCAGGCACCTGGCGATGGCGTCGGTATACTCACTCTGGTTTGTTTGATAATAATAAGAAAATTGCCGATTACTCTGCCGAAGAACGCCAGATTTTACTGTATGCGGATAATATCACTCCAGAAAATCCATCCTCAGGCTGGCCTAAATCGGCTCGATTTGAAGGGATCATTCCCAGATTCACGCGCAATTATCTTGTGAAAAACAACAAAGAGTACAAAAGTGAAGAATTTCAGAAAATTGTTTCAATAAAACAGTGTCCTGCCTGCTATGGTCAGCGGCTTAATAAACATATACTATCGTGTTTAATTCAGGGCAACAGTATCGGCGATTGTATTGATATGCCGATTATTGAGTTGAATCAGTTTATAGCAACACTAAATATCTCTTCTGTTAATACGCTGATTGATGCTTTAAAAGAACGTTTAGTATCAATGTGTTCTGTTGGTTTGGGTTATCTGAATCTTAACCGCCCGACGGCAACATTATCAGGTGGAGAGTCCCAACGGCTAAAAATGGTGAGACATTTAGGCAATAGCCTCACTGGAATGACTTATATTATTGATGAACCTAGCTCCGGTTTACATCCAGCTGATATTGTAAAACTGAATACGCTGATCCAGCAGCTGAATGAGCAGTGATGTATTACTCACAGGTACTACTGGCTTTTTAGGTATCTATCTGCTTCGGGATTTACTGCAACAAATTACGGGTAGAGTCATTTGTTTAGTCAGGGCCACAGATAACAGTGCCGGACTGAGCCGTATAATAAAAAATGCTCATTGCTATGGCATCGATCATGACATTGATTTTTCACGTGTTGAAATTGTGGTGGGGGATATTGCCAAAGCGAAATTTGATCTAACAGAGGCAGAATACCAATCATTATCAGAAAGAGTATCTAAAATATATCACGCAGCTGCCCATATTAATTTTGTTCTCCCATACAGTTCTGTTAAGGGAGCGAATGTCGATGGTATCGTGGAAGTCATTAATTTTTGTTGTCACCATGAGCGCAAGAAGCTGGAGTATATTTCTACTATTGCCGTCTTTGCACCGGACTATCCCCAACAGCCAATAACAGAAGACAGTCTCCCTGACTATCCGAACTCACTATCTATCGGTTATACCCAAAGTAAATGGGTGGCTGAACAGTATGTACAGCAGGCCCGATATCAAGGTGTTGATATCAATATTTATCGGATAGGGCGTATATCAGGTGACAGTGTGACCGGTGCATGTCAAGAAGATGATTTTTTATGGCTACAAATTAAAAGCTTCATCCAAATGGAAATTGCACCATACCCTGAATTACTAACTACTGATCTATTGCCAGTTGATTTCGTCAGTCAGGCCATTGTGGCATTATCAGCCTCTAATAAGATACATGAGCATCAAAACTTCCATTTATTTCATCCGAAAGGCACAGATTTTACCCCAGCATATCTGGCTATTACACAAGCAGAATATGACATCACAACGGTTTCTGAATCAGCATGGTTAGAAAAACTCGAACAGATGGTTGTCAATGGCGATGACGTGGCTCTGGGGTCACTGATCCACCTTTTTAAAGAAAATGCTTTGAATATTGGTAATAGTACCTATAACAACAGAAGTACACGCGAAGCCATTAAAGTCCTAGGTCTCGATTTTCCAGATATTAATGTAAAAACTTTCTCAAAACTAATTTCTTATTTTATGAATAAAGAAATCATACGGTCATATGACCCTGAAAACAAACAATATGTAAGACACTAAGGAGAAATGATGTTTAAAGCTGTGTTCGATAAATATATAGAAGCAGTTTTGGAAAAATCACCAACAAAACTTGCTGCTCTATTTTGTAATGATGGCATTCTGAGGTTACCATTTCGTACCAGTCGCGATACAATTGAGAGCCAGTCACAAATACTTGAGCATTATTCAGCAAGTTTTGGTCAGGCGCCTCTGATTTTTACTTCTGTTCAGGATGTAGAACTGTACTCTACAGATAATCCTGATATTTTTATCGTTGAATATCGACTGAATGGTAAAACCTTGCCAGATAAAAAAGATTTTTATTGTTTATATATTAATGTATTTAAATTGAACAACAGTAGGATCAAAGAATTACATGACTATGAAGATATTCTTAATCGAGCAGCCATTTTCTCTTAATTTTGGCTGTTCTTAATCGTAAATTAAGCAGATACTTATAAGCCTGTCCTATAAAAAATCACTTTTCTTTATAAATTTTTATTTATGGGACAGGCAGTTAACTCAATTTCTTATTCAATATTCAGGTTATAAAAGAGTCCAGATGACAAAAGATAATCAAGATACTTGTAATACTACCGTAACACCTTTTGAAGATGCATTGAGCAGGCTTCAGTGTGTCCTTGTTGCAAGAAGGACCATCACAAACCCAGAGGGTATTTCATGGGCAGAATATGATACTTTACATTTACTTCGACAATATCAATCTATGAATCCTACTGCGATTGGCGAAAAACTCGGCTTTACTCGCTCTAAAATGTCTAAAATTCTGAGATTGCTAAAAGATAACGAATTTATTAAACAAGAAACAGGAGAAAACGATAAACGCGAGTTGGTCACTAAATTGAGTCCAAAGGGGCTAATGTTTTTGCAGCGAGTCGAGTCCAACAGACACAATATGGCTGATATTGTAGAGTCTAATATGTCCCAAGATGAAATAGCCATATTTACAGAACTTTGTCATCGTGCCGCAGACCTTTTATATGCAAAAACACTAATTAATGATGAAGATTAAATATTATGAAGATAAAATCACGTTTCACAAAAACTAAAGCTGAATTAACATATTAAGTGCAGCAGGTATGATAGATGTTGGGGTTTGCTCCCTTCTGCTGACGGCTTCCGGAACTGTGAAGGAGTAACGTCCCTGCATGTTAATATGTCCGTATTGTACGGAGACAACTTTCTCCATATTTTCATCCCGAACCGGATAACCCTCTCGCCTGAGTTGTTGCACAGTTGCGTTCATGTAAATCACATTCCACAGAACGATCATATTAGCACTAGCTAATGAACCCAGTTGATCTTCCTGGCCTTCACAATATGCTTGTCTCAGTTCACCTCATTTCCCATGAAACACATTTCTGGCCACGGCGTGTCATCCTTCTCCACGATTAAGTTGCTGCAATGTTTTACGCCTTTTGTTTTCATCGTCGAGGTAGGTCAGCATGTGAATTGTTTTATCTGCACGACCAACGCTATAGTCTGGGCCAAGCTGGTTGGTCTGTCGCCCGTCTGTAAAGTTTAGACTGCGCCTCTCAGCGCTACGCGCGCGCCATGCTCGGCACACCAATAAAAAACGCCGGCGTTGCCAGCGTTTTTTACTTGTTAGCATCAGTTAATCAGGGATTAAGCTTCAGCAACAATGTTAACGTTCAATTTAGCGAATACATCGCTGTGTACCTGGAAATTAACTTCGTGTTCACCAGTAGTACGCAGAACGCCATTAGACAGACGCACTTCGCTCTTAGAGACTTCAACGCCTGCGGCAGTAACTGCATCAGCGATATCACGAGTACCGACAGAACCGAACAGTTTACCTTCGTCACCCGCTTTAGAAGCGATGGTAACGGAACCCAGTGCATTAATTTTCTCAGCGCGAGCCTGTGCTGCTGCCAGAACGTCAGCCAGTTTAGCTTCCAGTTCAGCGCGGCGTGCTTCGAAGAATTCGATGTTTTTCTTAGTTGCAGGAACAGCTTTGCCCTGTGGTACTAAGTAGTTACGGGCATAACCCGGTTTAACGTTAACTTGATCACCCAGGCTACCCAGGTTTGCTACTTTATCAAGCAGAATAATTTGCATTACCTTATCCTCTCAGAGTCGTTAATGGACTGTGCCGATTACTGATGACGATCAGTGTAAGGCAACAAAGACAGGTAGCGCGCGCGCTTGATAGCACGAGCGAGCTGACGCTGGTATTTTGCACGGGTGCCAGTGATACGGCTTGGTACAATTTTACCGCTTTCGGTGATGTAGTTTTTCAGCGTAGCGATGTCTTTATAATCAATCTCTTGAACGCCTTCCGCGGTGAAACGGCAGAACTTGCGACGACGGAAATAACGTGCCATTTGGCTAGTCTCCAGAATCTATCAATTCAATCTGCTCGGCATGAAGAACCAGTTTGTTAAGACCATTGCGACCTTGATGGCAACTAATGAATCCTGAAACGGTTAATCGACTGCCGACCGTTATACTGTGAGTTAAAACTTGTAACAATTGTCCGCTGGCAATAATGGGCATTCTGCACCATGCTTGCCTGCTCAGACCGGCTTCCTGTTGCTGTGAACGGTGCTCAAGCACAAACTGGCAATGAGGAATGCCGGCAGGACTGACTTTTCGAATGGGGACTTTGCACACTGTGCCAGAAAGCACCAAACGATTCGTTGTCACAGTTATTACTCTTCAGAATCCCCAGCTTCTTCAGCATCCATATTGGCGTCTTCCAGAGAGAAGTCACGGCTGCGACGT
Source organism: Photorhabdus hainanensis (assembly GCF_018448965.1). Taxonomy (NCBI): domain Bacteria; kingdom Pseudomonadati; phylum Pseudomonadota; class Gammaproteobacteria; order Enterobacterales; family Morganellaceae; genus Photorhabdus; species Photorhabdus hainanensis. The sequence continues at coordinate 88,933 of NZ_RCWD01000002.1, forward strand.
TCGTCTTTGGCTTTAACCATTGGAGATGCTTCAGTTACCGCGTGCTTAACGCGCATAATCATGCTGCGGATAACGGCATCGTTGAAGCGGAAGTTAGTTTCCAGCTCATCAATCACTTCCTGCGGCGCTTCAACATTCATCAGAACATAGTGAGCTTTGTGCAGTTTGTTGATTGGGTAAGCCAGTTGACGGCGGCCCCAGTCTTCCAGACGGTGAATCTGACCTTGCGCGTTAGCGATAGTCGCACTGTAACGCTCGATCATGCCCGGAACCTGTTCGCTTTGGTCAGGATGGACCATAAAAACGATTTCGTAATGACGCATTAGAATTGCTCCTTACGGATTATTCAGCCTCCTGTCAGGGTCAACCGCGGCCCGTGGAGGCAAGGAACTTGTTTAAGTGCGGCTGAAAAATTGACGCGTAACTATACCTACCCCACATCAAAAACTCAAGGAATGAACAATGCAAAAACACTTTTGTTTCATAATGTCAGATAGGTGAGTTACAACGAGCCGCGCTGACGCACCGCTTCAAACAGGCAAATTCCGGTAGCAACAGACACATTCAACGATGAGACAGAACCCGCCATTGGGATGCTAATCAATTCATCACAGTGTTCGCGAGTCAGTCGACGCATCCCTTCCCCTTCCGCTCCCATCACTAACGCCATAGGACCCGTTAGTTTGCTCTGATGTAGCGTATGGTCAGCTTCGCCTGCTGTACCTACCACCCAAATATTGTACTCCTGCAATAAACGCAAAGTACGGGCAAGGTTGGTGACACGAATAAGTGGCACGCTCTCCGCGGCACCGCATGCCACTTTCTTTGCCGTGGCATTAAGCTGAGCGGAGCGGTCACGAGGCACAATAACAGCATGTACGCCTGCTGCATCAGCACTACGCAAACAAGCCCCCAGATTATGGGGATCTGTCACACCATCAAGTACCAACAAGAAAGGGGTTTCTACTTTTGCCAGTAAATCTGGCAGGTCGTTTTCTTGATACTGACGCCCCGGCTTCACTTTAGCAATAATTCCCTGATGCACCGCACTTTCCGTTTGATTATCCAGCCACTGACGATTTGCCAGTTGGATAGTCATCCCGATGCTTTCCAGCGCATGAATCAATGGTGTCAGGCGGCGATCTTCTCGTCCTTTCAGGACATAAACTTCGATAAAACGCTGAGGATCGCGCTCCAGTAAGGCTTTAACGGCATGAATACCGTAGATAATTTCACTCATAATCTTCTTATTTTCACTGTCATACAGCACTGACGAATACTGTGAGCCTATGCGGTAAGCTCCATCTATTCTGTGGGAGATTAAAATATTTAGGCTATCCCGCAACAGGATAGCCCTTTGATTATTTATCTGCGCTTTTCTTAGCCCGTTTAGCTTTGAATTTAGCGGCAATTTTCTGAGTCTTGGCAGAAAGCGTCTTACCCTTTTTCTTTTCCCCTTTAGGCTTATCCGCCGATCGCTTTTTACGAACAGCGCTGCCATCAGGCTCAAAGTGGGTCTCTTTACGGTAACCACGCCCTTTTTTATTACTGCTTTCGCGACCAAGTTCTACTTTTTTCGCTTTATCGCGTGCTGTTTTGCCTACATTCCGGGCTTTTCGGGCGGTAGAAAGCAGCTTAAAGTCAATATTACGTTCATCCATATGAACCGCTTCCACACGAATTTCAACTTCATCCCCTAACCGGAAAGTTTTACCCGAGTATTCACCCACTAAACGCTGACCAACATTATCGAAATGATAATAATCATTACTCAATGTGGAAACATGCACCAAGCCGTCAATAAACAGATCATTCAAGCGAACAAAGAAACCAAAACCTGTCACACTGGTAATAATCCCAGTAAAAGTATTGCCCACCTGATCTTGCATAAAATCACACTTAAGCCAATCGGCAACGTCTCTCGTCGCTTCATCTGCGCGGCGCTCTGTCATAGAGCAGTGTTGACCCAGTTGCAGCATCTGTTCCACATCGCTGTGCCACCCCCCGGTCAGTGTTCCACCTTGCTCAACAATGCCTTGCTGTTTCGCCAGCAGATATTTAATCGCCCGATGCAATACCAGATCCGGGTAACGGCGGATAGGTGAGGTAAAATGCGCATAAGAATTTAATGACAGACCGAAGTGACCCCGGTTTTCCGGATCATAAATTGCCTGTTTCATTGAACGCAGTAATAAGGTTTGCAATAGCTCATGATCCGGGCGTTCAGCCACTTGATGCATCAGTTGCGCATAATCCTTTGGTGTTGGTTGCATGCCACCAGGCAACGTCAATCCTAATTCGCCGAAAACCGAGCGTAAGTTAACAATGCTCTCTTCTTTTGGCCGATCATGAATACGGTAAAGCACTGGCTCGCCATTTTTTTCCACGAAACGCGCCGCAGCAATATTCGCCAAAATCATGCACTCTTCAATCAGCTTATGAGCATCATTGCGAACAATCGGTTCAATTCGCTCGATACGACGTTCAGCATTAAAGATAAACTTAGCCTCTTCTGACTCAAATGAGATTGCGCCACGTTGTTCACGAGCATTTTCCAATGCTTGATACAACTCATGTAAATGCTCAATATGCTGAACCAGTGGCCTGTAGTGCTCACGCAGCTCCTCATCCCCCTGCAACATACGCCATACTTTGGTATATGTCAGACGGGCGTGAGAATTCATGACGGCTTCGTAAAATTTATAAGATGATAATCGCCCCTGCGCTGAAACCGTCATCTCACACACCATACAAAGGCGATCAACCTGCGGGTTCAGAGAACAGAGGCCATTAGAAAGCACCTCCGGCAACATAGGGACAACCTGAGACGGGAAGTAAACCGAGTTACTCCGGTTACGTGCTTCGGTATCTAATGCGGTTTGTGGACGCACATAATAACTGACATCAGCAATAGCAACCCATAAACGCCAACCACCACTTCGCTTCCTTTCACAATAAACGGCATCATCAAAATCACGGGCATCTTCACCATCGATTGTCACCAACGGCAAAGCACGCAGATCAACACGGCCTTTTTTCGCCGATTCTGGTACCTGTTCATCCAAAGAAGCAATCTGGTTTTCCACCTGTGGCGGCCAATTGTGGGGAATTTCATGAGTACGCAGGGCAATTTCTACTGCCATATTCGTTCCCATCTTTTCACCCAACACTTCAACTATTTTACCGACAGCTTTTGTGCGGCGCGCCGGGCGTGTAATCAACTCGACCACCACCACATTTCCCATGCGAGCACCACCGCTTTCATCCTTCGGGATCAGGATATCAAAGCTCAAACGACTATCATCCGGCACGACAAATCCCATACCAGAGTCAAGAAAATAGCGGCCGACAATCTGGCTGGTCTTAGGCTCCAATACACGAACGATACGCGCTTCATTACGCCCTTTGCGATTCTGAGGCAATGGTTGCGCCAGCACAACATCACCATGAATAGCCATTTTTAATTGCTCAGCAGAGAGATAAAAATCATCTTTGCGGCCTTCTACTCGCAGAAAACCATAACCATCTCTATGCCCAATAACCGTACCTTTCAATAAATCTAATCTTTCCGGCAAGGCATAGCATTGGCGACGAGTGAAAACCAGTTGACCATCCCGTTCCATAGCTCGTAAACGACGACGTAACGCTTCAATATCTTCATCGTTAATCAGATTCAGTTCTTGCGCCAGTTCCTGGCGACTTACCGGTACAGTATGTTTAGCAATAATGTCTAAGATGTACTCGCGGCTTGGAATGGGTGATTCATATTTTTCTGCTTCGCGTCCCAAAAAAGGATCTTGTGACATGGCTGTTCCTCCGTTGTCATCAGCAGGCTGTTTGCGCCATTTCTTCATTCGGTCAGAAGCAGCTTATAAAGGGGAATATTATCTTCAATCATATCAGCTAAAGTATGCTTATCCAGCTCTTCTAAAAACCTTTCTATTGCCTGATTTAAGACTACCTTCAGACGACACGCAGACGTGATATGGCAAGATTCCTGACTACAGTTAACCAATGATAATGGTTCGAGAGCGCGAACAACATCGCCAATTCTGATATCCTTCGCTGGCTTACCTAAACGGATACCGCCGTTTTTACCACGAACCGCAGCCACAAATCCTAAGTGGCTCAATTGGTTAATGATTTTTACCATGTGGTTACGAGAAACACCATAAATATCAGTAACTTCAGAAATACTGGTCATCCGGCTTTGCGGTAAAGAAGCCATATAAATTAGCGCACGCAAGCCATAATCTGTAAAACTCGTTAACTGCACATCAACCTCTGGATAATAAGATATAAATTAATATATCCGAGAACAAACTGAAAAAATAAGCACTTGTTCAAGTTATATGCCATGAATCGGCCAAAATCATGTTGATCCCCTAATCATTAAGCAAAAAAGGCCACAATAAATAGCAAAAAACCGGGCTGAAAAGCCCGGCTTTACCTGATCATAGGTACCATCAGGCATCAAACGGATCACGCAGAATGATAGTTTCTGAACGATCTGGACCCGTAGAAATAATATCAACCGGAACGCCGGTCAGCTCTTCTACACGTTTGATATAGTTCAATGCTGCCTGAGGCAATTTGCTATGCTCTTTCACGCCAAAAGTGCTTTCACTCCAACCAGGCATGGTCTCATAAACAGGCTCAATACCTTCCCAGTCATCCGCAGCCATAGGTGTCGTTTCAATCACACTGCCATCAGGCATGCGGTAACCAACACAGATTTTTACTTCTTTCAAACCATCCAGTACGTCTAATTTGGTCATACAGAAACCTGACAATGAGTTGATCTGTACTGCACGACGGATGGCAATGATATCCAGCCAACCAGTACGGCGGCTACGCCCCGTAGTCGCACCAAACTCTTGGCCTTTTTCACGCAAGTAATTGCCAGTTTCATCAAATAGTTCAGTTGGGAATGGACCCGCGCCGACACGAGTAGAATATGCTTTGATGATCCCCAAAACATAATCAACATAACATGGACCTAAACCAGAACCTGTCGCAACACCACCCGCCGTCGTGTTGGAAGAGGTCACATATGGGTAGGTACCGTGGTCAATATCCAACAACGTGCCCTGTGCGCCTTCGAACATAACCAATTCACCTTTCTGAGTTGCTTTATACAACAAATCAGAAACATCGACGACCATACCCGTCAAAATATCGGCAACCGCCATGATTTCATCCAGGGTTTTCTGGTAATCAACCGCCGGTTCTTTGTAGTAGTTAACCAGTTGGAAATTGTGATATTCGATAATTTCTTTCAGCTTAACTGCGAACGTTTCCTTATCAAATAAATCACCAACCCGCAGACCACGACGAGCAACTTTGTCTTCATACGCAGGACCAATACCACGACCGGTTGTACCGATTGCTTTTGCACCACGCGCTTTCTCGCGGGCATTATCCAATGCAACATGGTATGGCAGAATAAGTGGACAAGCTTCTGAAATGAGCAGACGCTCGCGAACAGGAATACCACGGGACTCTAACGCGTTCATCTCTTTCATCAGCGCATCAGGCGCTAATACGACGCCGTTTGCAATGATACTGATAACATTTTCACGCAAGATCCCTGATGGGATTAAGTGGAGAACGGTTTTTTCACCGTTGATAACCAGTGTATGACCAGCATTATGGCCCCCTTGATAACGAACAACATACTTAGCTCGTTCAGTCAGCAAGTCGACGATCTTGCCCTTGCCCTCGTCACCCCATTGGGTGCCCAATACGACAACGTTCTTACCCATTTCAAAATTCACTCGGTTGCTTAAAAATGGATTCTAACATCTCATCCCACACCTTTCAGTAATTTTTATCACATCCGTTATTTTTGTTAGCCACCAGACATGATAAGGCCCGCCGGATGCGGGCCTATAGATTCAGCCTCTATTAGTGCTGAACCGCACGCTTTTCAGGTGCTTTCATATAGCGGAAGAAATCAGCTTCTGGACTCAATACCAGAACATCTTTCCCGTCTCCACTAAAGCTTTTTTCGTAAGCACGTAAACTACGGATAAAGGCATAGAAATCTGGCGCCTGACTGAATGTATCAGCAAACAGTTTAGCGGCTTCTGCGTCGCCAGAACCACGCAATGTAAGCGCTTCACGCTCCGCTTCTGCCCGTATTTCAATAACTTGCTTATCTGCTGCTGCACGCAGTTTTTCTGCTTCTTCCAGACCTTGAGAACGGTGACGACGAGCTACCGCTTCACGTTCAGCACGCATACGCTGGTAAATCGCTTCTGAAACTTCCAATGGTAAATTGATCTGTTTGATACGCACATCAACAACTTCAATACCCAATGCCGCCATGCTATTCGGATTGATAGCAGGTTGTTTATCTGCCGTTTCCCTTTCTACACGAGCCGCCGCCGACGCAATAGCATCATCCGCTTCAGTTGCACTCGCTGTTTCCTTATCGGTTGTACCTTTATTAAGCGCATCACGAACATCCGTGGTCAATTGACCTCGGGAATCCGTCACGATCCCACGCACATCCTTACGGCCAATTTCAGAACGCAGACGGTCACTGAATTTACGCTTTAACAATACTTCTGCTTGAGAAATATCACCATTACCGGTCGCCAGATAATAACGGCTGAAATCGTTAATCCGCCATTTCAGGTAAGAATCAACGATCAAGTCCTTATTTTCACTGGTCAAGAAACGGTCGGCCTGAATATCCATAGTCTGAATACGAGCATCCAGAGTTTTCACCGCTTCAACAAAAGGTATTTTGAAATGTAACCCCGGCTCATAAACAATCGGTTTATTTCCCGCATCACGCAGAACCTTGCCAAAACGTAGTACGATACCACGCTGCCCTTCCTGCACAATAAATATAGAGGCATAGAAGACAACTAACGCCGCGGCAACAACAAAGATTAATGACTTACGCATGATTATTATCTCCCTACCCTGATAATGTCATTACGCAGATTATCTGTTCGGCTATAATTCGCTCCTCGGCCTGAACTTGAAGGCAAAGTTGGACGAGTAACCCGCGGTTCAGAAGCGACTATATTGTCTGATTGAGCTGTCCCCTCTTTTTTAACACCAGAAGCATCACCACGTAACATCTGCTCTAATGGCAATACCAACAAATTGTTGTTGTGATCATTAACAATAACTTTGCGGGTACGACTCAACACTTTTTCCATCGTTTCAATGTACAGACGTTCACGGGTAATTTCAGGCGCCTCTTTATACCTAGGCAGCATTTTGGCAAAGCCTGCCACTTCCCCCTGCGCTTCTAATACTACGCGAGCCTTATAAGCTTTCGCCTCTTCAATGATACGTTGAGCGTCACCTTTCGCACGTGGCAAGACCTCGTTCGAATAAGCCTCCGCTTCACGAATAGACTGCTGTTCATTTTCACGGGCAGCAATAACATCGTCAAAGGCGGCCTTAACTTCTTCCGGCGGACGAGCAGCCTGGAAGTTAACATCCAACAAGGTTATTCCCATTCGGTACGGAAGAATCGTCTTTTCCAACTCACGCTGAGTATCATCACGGACAACCATACGGTTTGCCGTCAAGATTTTATCCATCGTATATTTACCAACAACACCACGTACCGCGCTATCCGTCGCCTGACGCAGACTATTATCAGGACTTGTCACGCTATAAAGATAAGCGGCAGCATCAGTCACACGATACTGTACGTTCATCTCCACGCGAACAACACTTTCATCTGATGTCAGCATCACGCCCGCGGTTGCCAATTCACGAACAGATTCCACATTAACTGGAACAACTTCATCAATGAATGTGGGTTTCCAGTTCAGACCAGGCTGCACAATATGGTTAAATTTACCTAAACGGGTAACAACACCACGTTCTGTTTCTTTAATCGTATAAAAACCGCTAGCGGCCCAGATCACGACGACAGCAGCAGCGACAAGGCTAACAATACGCCCGCCAAATTTTGCCCCTTGGTCAGAACCATTACCGCCCTTGTTCCCACCAAAACCCCCGAGTTTACTGCTCAGCTTACGGAACAGATCGTCGAGATCAGATGCCCCACGGTTTCGACCACTTTTGTTCCCGCCGGAATTGCCGCTATTATTGCTGCTCCCCCACGGGTCGCGGTCTTGTCCGTTGTTTCCGGGCTGATTCCACGCCATGTTTTAGCTCCATTCTTTTATGATTGGTTTTTCAGGCCAAGAGTCTCTTATAAACAAGCCGACTCTCAATCACATAAGTTTTCTGATATTCACCTGACAGGCACATCAGACAACATAATCAAACAAATCCTGTTCTTGTTTGCATAGACGGCGCCAGTCAACAATCGGCATTCTCACTTCGATACCAACTTTACCGTCCTCTTCTATCCACTCTTTCTCTATTGCTTGCAATTGATAGAAGCGGCTGCGTAAACGACCAGCTTCCGGCGGCAAACGCAATTCGTAGTGTGCAATTTCACCCGAAAGACGCTCCGTTAACGCTTGTAACAATAACGGGATACCTTCACCGGTTTGCGCAGACAACCAAACTCTAACCGGTAAGTTATCTTCGTTGCGATCAATACGCGGTATGAAGCTTTCCAACATATCAATCTTATTCATCACCAACAGTACCGGAATTTGGTGCGCTTCAATTTCTTCCAGTACGCTGTCAACAGCGGCAATATTTTCGTCGATGCGGCTATCCGCAGCATCAACAATATGCAGCAACAATGTTGCTTGCCGGGTTTCTTGCAATGTCGCTTTAAATGCCGCTACCAGATCATGAGGCAGATGACGAATAAAGCCAACCGTATCAGCCAATACCACCGTACCAACATCATTAACTTCAATCCGTCGCAACGTTGGGTCCAGCGTAGCGAACAATTGATCAGCCGCATAAACCTCAGCAGCCGTCATGCGGTTAAACAAGCTTGATTTACCGGCGTTGGTATATCCCACCAGTGAAACCGTCGGTATATCCGCTTTATTTCGCGCTTGACGCCCCTGTTCGCGCTGTTTCTCAACCCGGCTCAGACGACTCAGGATCTGACGGATTTTATCCCGTAATAAACGCCGGTCCGTCTCAAGCTGCGTTTCCCCCGGTCCTCTCAAACCAATCCCACCTTTTTGACGTTCAAGGTGAGTCCATCCCCGGACAAGACGGGTAGAAAGATGACGTAACTGCGCCAATTCTACCTGTAACTTCCCTTCGTGAGTCCGCGCCCGTTGGGCGAAAATATCCAGAATCACGCCGGTGCGGTCGATAACTCGACACTGACAGAGCCGCTCAAGATTGCGCTCCTGCGCAGGACTGAGTGCATGATTAAACAACACAACATCAGCACCGCTAGCCTGTACCGCCTCAGCAATCTCTTCCGCTTTACCTTCTCCAACAAAATATTTTGGATGAGGGGCTTTCCTGCTCCCCGTGACAATTTGCACAGGAACTACACCAGCAGAAGTTACCAGTGATTCAAACTCACTGAGATTATCTGTGTCTTTATCCTGCGAGAAAAAAACATGCACCACAACGGCTTGTTCGCCGCCTTCATAACGTTCAAACAAAGGTGCGACCTCTCAGGCTGAGTAAAAAGCTACAGGAAAAAACATAGGTAAAACCCCCTACCTATGTTTTTCTTCATTCTATTACCGCTCTCAAGCTTATTCAGTGCCATCACTTTCCTGTTGTGCCGCCGGAGCAGAAACGCCACCAGAATGATAATTACCTACGCTCGCCCCTACACTCGTATTGCTACTGTGATGAGAAACCGGGCGGGAAGGTACAACAGTAGAGATGGCATGTTTATAAACCATCTGGCTAACCGTATTTTTCAGTAAAATGACAAACTGGTCAAAAGATTCAATCTGACCCTGCAATTTGATGCCGTTGACCAAATAAATAGAAACCGGGACCCTTTCACGCCGCAACGCGTTCAGGAACGGATCTTGCAAAGATTGCCCCTTAGCCATTCTATATTTTCCTTATTTTGTTGTTTTTAACTAAGAACCTAAAGGTTCGAAAAAATGAACTACTCAAAAATTGCGCTTTGGTACTCATCAATTGTACACAATCAATAAACCTATGCACTAACAACCTGCATAACTGTGCTTAAAGCTTGCTCTGGTTGAGAACTATCCAACCAATGAACCGACTTCCAACCTCTGAGCCAAGTTACCTGACGCTTTGCCAACTGGCGCGTCGCACAAATACCGCGATAAATCATTTCATCGTGGTCAATTTCGCCGGAAAGATAAGACCACATCTGACGATAACCAACACAACGAATAGAAGGTAAATCCACATGCAAATCATGACGAGCATAAAGTGCTTTAACTTCCTCTTCAAACCCTGATTCAAGCATTTGATGAAAACGCGCCTCAATGCGTTGATGAAGAACCTCACGATCCACCGGTGCAATAGCAAATTGATGAACATGATAAGGCAGCGATTCTCCTGATAATTCAGTCAGTTCAGTGAGAGTCTTACCCGAAATAAGAAAAACTTCCAGTGCCCGAGAAAGCCTCTGTGGATCATTAGGATGAATTCTTAACGCCGCTACCGGATCAATCTTCTGTAATTGCTGATGCAATGCATCCCATCCCTGCTCTGCCGCCTGTTGTTCTATTTGCGACCGAATAACTGGATCAGCAGAAGGCAAAGGCGATAAACCTTCAAGTAACGCCTTGAAATAGAGCATCGTTCCTCCAACCAACAGAGGAATACGGCCAGAGGCGGTAATTTCCGCCATTTCCTTCAACGCATCGCGACGGAAATCAGCAGCCGAATAAGATTGAGAAGGGTCCAGAATATCGATTAAACGATGAGGCGCCAACGCTTGCTCTTCGGTTGTTGGTTTGGCGGCGCCGATATCCATTCCACGATAGATCAACGCAGAATCAACGCTGATCAATTCCACCGGAAGATGCTGGCGTAAAGCGATAGATAAAGCTGTTTTGCCTGATGCCGTCGGCCCCATAACAAAAATTGCCGTTGGTAGATGTTGAGTCTTCTGATCACTCATGAGTAAGAGATGCCACCACTGCTTGTAAATCAATTAATTGTAATAACCCATCTGGTGGAGATTTTACCAGTTGTGGGCAAAGACGCTCAACATCCGCTAATAACTGTACCGCCTGCGCAACATTCCACGTTTCATATTCACTGCCGATATGACAAGCAAGCCAAGTTACAACCTGTTCTGTCGATGCTGATGGCTGTTGTGCTAAATAACCTAGCAACTCAGGAATTAATTTAGGCAGATTTTGTTGACGTAATGGTAACGATACCGCACGTAGTGTCGCTTTTCCATGAGATATAGAGGCTTCAATACCAAAAGAACCCAATAAGTCACTATAGCGATTTAAAGCATCGGCTTCCTCTTTACTAAAAGCGAGTTTCAACGGTATCAACAGTGGCTGCGATTTCAGCCCTTGCTCTGTTGGTGTTAACTGTGCTCGCCTTAACCAGCGTTCAGCTACCGGCAAAGATAACAACCCAATTCCCAATGGAGATTCAATCAAAGCATAGTACGATGAATATATACTCAATACCTTACCAAAACTATGGCTGCTATTTTTAACCTGAACAGGAGCCGAAGTAACCTTTTCTGCCATAACCGGAGCGATTCTTGCCGGAAACAGCTCTCTTTTGCTTTCAGGTTCAGGGACAGACTGCATCAGCTTCTGATACACCTCACCCTGACGTTTCTGATAATGATCTCCATGATATTGGCGATTTTCACCACTGCGAAAGCCCCCAACACTCCCTTTACTTGACAAAACCTCTTTTGGTGACGATGCTGCCGCAGGTGTAGCATTGTTTTGCCGGGAAAAATGATTTTCCCCTGCTGACGGACGGTTTTCCGGCTCCCATGCCGGCGCAGGCTCACAGCAAGCTATATCCAATTCAGCGCCGCTTCCACGCTGTTTTAATACGGCGGTTACACCCTGATAGATAAAATCATGTACCAAACGGGCTTGGTGGAAGCGAACTTCATGCTTCGCAGGATGCACATTCACATCCACCTGATGCGGATCAACCTCCAAATATAAAACATAAGCAGGCTGTTGTTCTCCTCGGAGCAAATCTTGATAAGCTTGACGGATAGCATGATTAATTAAGCGATCGCGCATCATACGCCCGTTTACATAACAATATTGAATATCTCCATTCGCCTCAGCATTCATCGGGTCAACAACCCATCCTTTGATCGATAAATCGTCATGCTGCCAGGAAAGAGAAAGAGCCCGTTGCATAAAAGCGGTGCCACAAATGGAAGCCAACCGTCGTTCATACTGTGATTCATCTTTCGCTGGCCGGTATTGGCGCACCAACTTACCGTTATGATGTAAATTGATCAATACATCCAAGCGCGCCAGTGCAATACGTCTGACAACTTCATCAATATGACCAAATTCTGTCTTTTCTGTTCGCAGAAATTTGCGCCGTGCAGGGGTGTTATAAAACAGATCCAGCACTTCGACAGTACTGCCTACCGGATGTGCCGCCGGCTTCACTGTCACCGTCATATCCCGCCCTTCCGCGTAGGCTTGCCAAGCTTCATGCTGCTCTTCCGTACGGGAAGTCAATGTCAGACGCGAAACTGAGCTGATACTCGCCAACGCCTCCCCACGGAATCCCATACTGATAATGGCTTCCAAATCATCTAGTGTGGCGATCTTACTGGTAGCATGACGAGCCAACGCTAGCGCAAGATCCTGATGGTTAATACCACAGCCATTATCACGGACACGAATCAGTTTTACTCCACCACGCTCAATTTCAATATCAATACGACTAGCGCCAGCATCAAGGCTATTCTCCACCAACTCTTTTACAACTGATGCAGGGCGTTCTACGACTTCGCCAGCCGCTATTTGGTTTGCTAATTGAGGAGGTAGGATCTTGATCGCCATACTTAACCTTTACTTCTTGGCTGTTTTAGGTGCCGCTTGTAATGGATTCGCTAGAAAATAGTTGCGCAATCCTCGATGGATAGCACTTGCCAGCTTATCCTGAAAATCATTGGAACCAAGCAGTGTTTCTTCTGCTGAGTTACTGATAAATCCCGTTTCCACTAAAATTGAAGGAATATCCGGTGAACGTAACACTCCTAAGCTAGCATGTTCTGGTGAACGTTTATGTAATAAGCCGACTTTACGCAACTCACTTAAAACCTGTACTGCAACGTTATAACCCACCCGTTGGGAGTGACCGAATTGCAGATCCAGCACCGCCTGGCTTAAGTAGGGATCGGTACCATTTGCCAATGCATCTCCTGCGCCACCCAGTAACTCAGACTGTTTCTCATGCTGCTCAAGCCAATTACCCAATTCACTGTTTGCACGCTTGTTTGACAACACCCAGACAGAAGCACCACGCGCACTACGATTAGGGGCTGCATCTGCATGAATAGAAACCAACATATTCGCGCTATGTTTACGCGCAACCTCAGAACGACCAGCAACAGAAATAAAATAGTCTCCGTTACGGGTCAGAACGGGTTTAAACATAGGATCATTGCGTAACAATGCTTCAAGTTTGCGCGCCACACTGATAGTCACATTCTTCTCTTTCAATCCACGTTGCCCAATCGCACCAGGGTCTTGACCACCATGTCCTGCATCAATAGCGACAACGACTCGCTGACTGTCCTTAGAAGTTGCCTGCAAAGCAGCCTGTTTGGTCGTCTGCAATTTGTTGTTAGTAAGTGATGGCTTACTCGTAGCTGCTTGTGAACTCTCTCTAAAAACAGACTTACCAGTCGATACCCCAGAAGCCCGCAGGGTAAAAATCACCCGATATTCACTACCCGACCGCTGTACTATAGAATTGACTTTAACTTTATTATTTAGTTCAAATACAATGCGTTTCTTTTGTCGATCAGGTGCCTGGCTGGAACGGATTTTCCTCACTAAATCCTGCCCCGGTAGATTCATGGGTAAACCAACAATTTTTTCTGATTGATGGATATCTACCACTAAACGCTCTGGCGAATGCAATGGAAAAACACTGTAATTAGGGCGACCACCTGAAAAAACCATCGTCACTTTAGATTCATTTATGCTGTTACTGACGTGAATATTGGATAAAGTCGCCGCTGTTGCGGTTGTTACCACTAAACTGTTTATCATAATAAACAGCCAGCCCATTACCATAAAACTGACTTGCCATTTCTTTATCATTTTTGCGACTAAAGGACGCGTCATGGTCAGGTGATCTCTTATAAATATTTCAAATTATCTAACAGGCTCTCGCCATATTTAGACAAAGCAATAAAATGTGCCTGTCGCCCTTCTGGCTGGTAACTCAAATGTAATTCAATATCTGCGTCCGGTAATACGCCTTCTCCTTGCTGAGGCCATTCCACCAGACAAATGGCATCTTGATGGAAATAATCACGTATTCCCATAAATTCCAGCTCTTCCGGATCTGCCAATCGGTAAAGATCGAAATGGTAAACCGGCCTCGGTATTAAAGCATAAGGCTCAACCAAAGTATAAGTTGGGCTTTTTACATGCCCTTTATGACCTAAGGAGTGTAAAAAACCGCGGCTAAACGTAGTTTTACCAGCCCCCAAATCACCATATAAATAAATTACACTACCACTATTACAGGCAGCAGCAACCGCGCTTCCAAGAGAAACTGTCGCATCTTCATCTTTAAGTGATAAAACAAGTTCTTTCATCGAATAATATCTGTTGTTTTATTAATTCATCAGCCAAAACGATAACCCTAACACACCTCTATTATCAACATTTAACATCTTCTGCTCAGTTTCATTATCAAACCCACTATTTTTGGCTTGAAACAAATTATGCTACACTGCGACGCCTTGCAGTATAAACCGATTTATCATGACAACGCCTCTCGATCTTAATCTTTTAGCCGCCAATATCAAACAATGGGGTCTTTCTCTTGGTTTCCAACAAGTTGGCATTTGTGATACTGATTTATCGGTAGAAGAGACAAAACTTCAGGAATGGCTAGATAAACAATATCACGGAGAGATGGCATGGATGAAACGCCACGGCATGATGCGTGCTCGCCCGAATGAACTTTTACCAGGAACACTGAGAGTTATTAGTGTAAGAATGAATTACCTCCCTGCTAAAGCTTCTTTTGCCAGCACGCTAAACGACGCTGAACTCGGTTATATCAGCCGTTATGCTCTAGGAAGAGATTATCACAAACTACTGCGCCAACGTCTTAAGAAACTAGGGGAACAAATCCAAAACTACTGCCATGACTTCGAATATCAGGGAGTCCTTAATTTTCGACCTTTTGTTGATTCAGCACCCATAATGGAACGCCCACTCGCCGCCAAAGCCGGATTAGGCTGGGTCGGTAAACACTCACTTATTCTTAATAGAGAAGCTGGTTCATGGTTTTTCCTCGGTGAGTTGCTGATTAATCTTCCCCTGCCGATAGATCTTCCACAAAAAGAGCAATGTGGACGCTGTGTCGCCTGCATGACAACCTGCCCAACCGGTGCAATTATCGCCCCTTATACTATTGATGCCCGCCGTTGTATTTCCTACCTCACAATTGAATTAGAGGGTATTATTCCTGAGGAATTTCGTCCACTGATGGGAAATCGTGTTTATGGTTGCGATGACTGCCAGATTATTTGTCCTTGGAACCGCTTTTCCCAATTGACAGATGAAGATGATTTCAGCCCTCGTGCAATATTACATACACCAAAGCTATTGGATTTATTCAATTGGAGTGAAGAGAAATTCTTACGGATAACGGAAGGTTCTGCAATTCGCCGCATTGGTTATTTACGCTGGCTACGCAATATTACTGTTGCTTTAGGAAACGCCCCCTATCAATACGATATCGTTCTGGCTCTGCAACAAAAACTTGGATTAAACACCATGCTAGATGAACATATTCATTGGGCTATTGAACAGCAAATCATTCGCCGTAAAACGAATACTATTAATGTACAAACACCACAACAGAAACGACTTATTAGAGCGATAACCAAGGGCTTGCCCAGAGATGCTTAATTATTAGCCATCTCTATAACGCATAAAAAGATTCAGATAATTTTCCTGTGAATAAAATAAAAACCCCTTGCCGATCAATGCTCAAAAAAAGCGCAAGTGATCAATATGACATTTCTTAACAAAGTATCATTCTGAAAAACTATCAAAGAGTTACAAAATAAATACTCATTTTATAACATTCAAAATCAGAAAAATTCAGACGCAACAGCCTGTGGATAAGTCTGTGTGATAATTTTAAAGCATCATACTTATTTACTGAGAAACCAGCTTCCGAGCTGTGGATAAAAAATAGAAATCTGTACTATGAAGATATAACCCAAAAATCAAATCTAAAATAAGTGAGCACAACTACTGAGGAAGAAACTTGGAGCGGGAGATAAATTCCTTGAATATCAGCTAATTCATTGATTCAACAGATATTTTTCCCATACCTCACTGACGAAAGGAGTGCATTATGTACTACCCAAAAACGTTTGGCAAGCAGAAGTTGAAAAAATATTTTGCAATTAAAGAATAGTACTTTCTTTACCCCTATAAATACCACACGATGAACTGAGTACCATCAGGACATAAGGCTGGCTACCGATGTCAAAAAAGACAAAGAATATACAACCAAACAATACCCCTTTAGGCATAAACATCACACAATATCGGTGCAACCAGCGCACAGATTCAGACATTCAACCAAAGCCTTCGCTTGATCCACTGTTATTCCAGTGAGATTCTTTTTACGTGATCAAGGAAGATTTGAACAACCATAGGAATCAATAAGCAAGCAATTTTCATGTGCGCCAATCATATTGGATGTCGCGCAACGGTTGCATGCAGATAACAGTCAGATAACTCACTAGCAATGAGGATTGAAGAATGAAAAGATTTACCAAAATTGCAGTAGGTTTTCTAGCGTTAACCACAGCTCAGATCTCCTTTGCCGCTACCAGCATGTGGTCACAAACGAACCGTGCCCCAAATGTTTATGCTGCTGGCTACACCAACTCAAATTTCTTTACCACGCCCTCTTCGGTACCGACAAGGGCAACTATCACGACAGTATCTTGGAATATCGGTTTATATAGCAATGGTGCGACAACTCAGACTTTCAACGTTTGTTACACCCCACGATATTCATCCACTCCATCGCAATGCCTGGATGTCTCCGGCGCCCTCAATAGCACCACAAATGCCTTTAGCGGCCATGATGCCAAAGGTTCCTTTAGAATTAGCGGGATTCTCAACGGAGGTACTTACCCCGTTTACCCGTCCCATTACAATATGATCAAAGTTGATTATCAGTATTAAGCAACCCGACCTGAAGCCTCATGGCTTCGGGTCATTGATAGGAAAGTTACTTTAGACAATTCTTTCGCGTTTCAAGAGCAATATATGCTAGCGGAAGGAGGTAGCGTGCTATAAAGCTGAGCTCATTCACTAACGAGTTCTCTGGAAGCCAAGGAGACAGCCGAACTCACCATACGAAATTTTTTAGTCGCCAATGCGATAAATGCTTTAGTGGCCGGTGATGATTGACGTTCATCAAACACAGCCAACCCGACATGTCGTTTCACTTTTGGATTCAGCGCTTTCTTGACATAGCGAACATCACGAGCCAGCGGCAGAGATGACTCGGCAACAATCGTCACCGCATCCCCACGTTCAACCGCAGCCAAAGTACTTAACAATTGAGACGTCCGATAACGAATATTAGGTTGCAATCTTGCCGATAAAAAAAGCCTGGAAACCAGTTCAGCCGATCCCGCTTCTGTCAACGCGAATGGTCCAACACACAGATCTTTCAACGTTACCGAATCCTGCAATACCAAAGGGTGATCTATCGGCAACAAAGCCACCATCTGATCTTCAAGAATCGGGTAAGTGTCGAATTGATCTTCCGGCAAGGTCACAAATCCCACATCCACTCGTCTATCCATAAGCCACTGCACAACCTGCCTGTCTGGTCCCTCATCAATATGGACCTCAATGCCGGGGTAAAGCCTGCGATAATCGGCCAGTACCTTTGGCAACAGCCATAAGGATGAAGTCGGTCCAAACGACCCGATTCGCAACGTACCTCGTTTCATCCCCCGAGCATCCGCAGCCTCTTGCCGCATGGCCTCAGCCAGACCAAGAATGGCCTGAGCTTTTTGTAGCAGACTTTCTCCTATATCTGTCAGTTCGACAACTCCTTGATGCCGATGTAGCAGCTCTACGCCAAGCTCCTGTTCAAGGAGTCTGATGGCATGGGAAACCCCAGACTGAGAGATCTTGAGTTGGGCCGCAGCCAAGGTAAAGCCCTTCCGTTCAGCAACAACAGCAAAAATTTCGAGCTGAGTTAAAGTCATTATCTCCCCCTTGAGTAATCACTCATTTCCGCATGATCATACATCTGAATAAGTATATGCAATGCGGATATAAAACAGTAGGCGAGGCATGCTCGCTGAACGCTCAACAGAGTTTCCAAACCATAATTAATTAAAAAAGGGGATTTTATGAGTTACCAATGGCCTTCTGATGGTTCATCTTCCATATGGCCGGAAATAAACAGCACGTTCTTATCCCTCCGTGGATTTTCAGACGAATTTATTCCAATGAATGACACTCAGCGAACCTACAAAAAACTCCTGATGGGATTTGATGCAATCACCTCTTGCGAGATGAAAGAACTTTATAAATTCAAAATCACATTAACTCAAATGAACGAACACGACCTTTCTCTCCCTGAGCTTTGCCTTATCCATAAGGCATTCAGCGCATGGGTGAAATTTGATTACGATAACGCGAGATCGCTTCTGACCCAACATATTCGAGCATACCCATCGGATATTGTCGCGCTCTTCTTTATTCACATGCTTGATTTCTGCACTGGCAAAACAACCAACCTGAGGTCTCTTCTGCTTTATTGTGACGAACACATTGTTAGCACTCACTACCTCTATCCGTATTATCTTTCCATAAAATCATTCGTCCTTTGTGAAGCTCAATGTTTTGATGATGCCTTAGAGGTTGGTTTTAAATCTGTTAAATTAATGCCGGACAATATCTATGGCATTCATGCTGTCGCACATGCCTTGCATGAGCTAGGTCGCTGGAAAGAACTTTGTCACTTCCTGACCAACTGCAAAGAACATTGGATCACCAACGCCGGAATGGGAATGCATGTATACTGGCATCTCGCGATTGCGTATGAACGATCCGATGAAATCACGCTGGCATTGCAAGCTTTTGATGAATTATATGCGCTAAAAGACAATCCATTTGCTAAACAAGATTTGGACGCCGTAGAATTCTTGTGGCAACTTAGGCTCAAATCTGCCGACACTAACTTCCAACCAATATGGGAACGTCTTGCTGTTCTTTGGACAGGCAGCATCAGCTCATCCACCTCTTACTTCCACAAAATACATGCAGCACTCGCTTTTTCTGCAACAAATCAGTCTTTTCTTATTGAGAAGCTGATCGCGGAAAGCGATGGATTTGGCATCGAACCAGACACACATTCCACAGGGATAGACGTCCTTAAAGCGATCTTATTATTTACATCTAGGCACTATGAGGAGTGTCTAAATAAACTT
The DNA here is from genome assembly GCF_018448965.1 of Photorhabdus hainanensis. Lineage (NCBI taxonomy): Bacteria > Pseudomonadati > Pseudomonadota > Gammaproteobacteria > Enterobacterales > Morganellaceae > Photorhabdus > Photorhabdus hainanensis. The sequence goes on from NZ_RCWD01000002.1 coordinate 108,482, forward strand.
CGTCTCAGCTATGAAAAATGGCCATTATTGGGAGGTAGCCGCGCTCAACGTGAAATATTGGACCAGACTATGGAATACGCCGCCTTGAAAGCATCCTCCACCCTATAAATTGCGACATTGACAAACATGAAAAGCAACCACGCATCAACGCAGTCGGTCAACAACTACTCAACCTATATCAAGCTGTCTCTTGTGGCTATTATCTGGGGCGGAACATTTGTTGCAGGTCGATACATTTCTGTCGAGACACCTCCCTTGTTATCAGCAAGCCTCAGATTTATTCTTGCGGGCATAACGCTCATTATCTTCCTCGTTTTATCAGGAAAAATGTTCGTCAAGATTAATCTATCCCAACTATTGAAAATCATTGGACTGGGCCTCTGCGGAATATACGCCTACAACCTTTTTTTCTTTTATGGTCTGCATCACACAACTGCCTCCAGAGCTTCACTTATCGTGGCACTGAATCCAGCAGTAATGGCGATTTTTTCATATTTCTTTTATAAGGAAAGACAATCGTCACTGAAAATACTGGGAATTATTCTTTGTCTGCTCGGAGCAATGATCGTAATTTTTAGCAAAACGCCACAACTGACAATTGGAGAAGAAGATAACTGGTTGGGTGACACTTTGATCTTTGGTTGTGTTTTAAGCTGGGTTGCTTATAGCGTCTTCTGCAAGAACATTGTGAACCAAATCGGCCCGCTACACACCGTTACATACTCCATCCTGGCAGGCGCTATCATGCTAACTGTAACAGCCATTTTCACAGGTCAAATGAGTTTATCCGCAATACATGCATTATCCATGACTGATCTCTCCAGCTTACTTTATCTTGGCGCAGTAGGTTCAGCGGTGGCCTACATCTGGTATTACAACGGAATCCAAAGAATTGGTTCCACTCGCTCCGGTGTATTCATTGCGCTTAACCCTTTGACCGCGGTATTGCTCGGCGCAGTACTATTAGACGAGAAATTAACATTCCCAATGTTCATCGGCGGCGCTCTCGTCATCGGAGGTATCCTGATCTGCAATAAGAGATCAACCGGTAAAAAACTTATTCCACACGAATCTAAATTTGGGATCAATCATATAGTAAAAGCAAAGAATTGCAGGAAATAAGCCAGAAGTTTCATCCTATCGACGCTTTGGTACAAACAAAAGCGTCGATCTTGCTGAGACCTGATGGCAAACCTGATCTCTGAACCTAAAAACCATGAATGTAAGAGACTTCAATAGACATTTGTATAGCAAAAATGGGAGCGGAGAAATGCAATTCATAACCTCTTTCTAAATAAGCCAAAAAATAATAATGAGTGAAAACAACAAAAATCTATAGTCACCCTCTTTTCTAAAATCAGCATTTGCTTAATTGGCAAGGTGATTTTATAATCAACAAGTTGACTTTTTATAGTCTCTATTTAGTCCTTTTGATGTGAGGGATTCTATGCGTTATTCAGAACAGATCAAACCCATTAGCTACCTAAAAGCCAATGCAGCTACGGTGATGACGACACTCACTGAGTCCCGTTCACCGATGATTATTACACAAAATGGCGAAGCAAAAGCGGTGATTCAAGATATTGCCTCTTATGAGCAGACTCAGGAAACTATAGCGTTGTTAAAGATTTTAGCTCTAGGACAACAACAAGTTAAAGCAGGTGAAGTCACACCAGTAAAGGAGGTGGTTCAACGCTTAAAAAATAAGGGGAAGTTCGCCTAATGCCATATCATGTCATGCTGACTAAAAATGCCGAAGCAGATTTAGAGGACATTTACGATTACATTGTCGAAAATGACAGTTCAGAGAAAGCTGATTATGTATTGGATCAGTTGCTGAAAACAGCAGACAGTCTGGCTAACTTTCCTGAAAAAGGCAATTATCCCAAGGAGTTGCAGGAGTTAGGGATCCGCGACTTCCGCCAAACATTTTTTAAACCTTACCGGGTTATTTACCAGATCACAGGTAAACAGGTGGTAATTTTTGTGATTGCTGATGGTCGGCGGGATATGCAAACCCTGCTTACGCACCGGTTGCTAAGTGTATCTGCATGATAAGAAAGACTTGGAGCGGGAAACGAGACTCGAACTCGCGACCCCGACCTTGGCAAGGTCGTGCTCTACCAACTGAGCTATTCCCGCATTACTGACTGGTGATCACCTGAAATAATATATCAATCCCAAGAAATCAATTGTGAATCTAAACTTGGAGCGGGAAACGAGACTCGAACTCGCGACCCCAACCTTGGCAAGGTTGTGCTCTACCAACTGAGCTATTCCCGCGTCACTGGCTGGCTAATAATAACCAGAAACAACATACTGATGCCAAATCAAAATTTGGAGCGGGAAACGAGACTCGAACTCGCGACCCCGACCTTGGCAAGGTCGTGCTCTACCAACTGAGCTATTCCCGCATATCTTTTAGTACGCTATCCATACCTTATGAAATTCTTCATCGGTATGGGGAGCGCATTATACGAAAAATCGTTGCGCCCGCAAGCCTTTCAACGCAAAAAAACAAACTTTCCGGTCAAATGACGATTTAAACGCCAACGCAGGTTAATTAATCATCACACCAAACTTGCGTTATCATACCAACAGAAAATAAAACTTTCTGACTCACAGTTGAATAAAATGTTCCCGATAATAGGCTAACTCAGCAACTGATTCACGAATATCATCCAGCGCCTGATGAGTATTCTGCTTCTTAAATCCAGCAAGGATTTCCGGCTTCCAGCGACGGGCTAATTCTTTAAGTGTGCTGACATCCAAATAGCGGTAATGAAAATAAGCCTCCAATTCTGGCATATAGCGGAACAAGAAACGCCGATCCTGACTAACGCTATTACCACAAATGGGGGAAGCACCTGCCGGAACCCATTTTTCCAAAAATTCAATCGTCGCTTTCTCTGCCTCACGATCATCAATTTTACTTGCCTTAACACGTTCAACCAGCCCACTGCCCGTATGGGTGCGCACATTCCATTTATCCATCAGAGCAAGTTGTTCATCAGACTGATGAACCGCAATGACTGGCCCTTCCGCCAGGATATTCAAATTTGCATCAGTGACAATTGTCGCAATTTCAATAATGCGATCCCGCTCTGGATCTAAGCCCGTCATTTCCAGATCTATCCAGATAAGATTGTGCTCACTTTTTGACATGTTATATCCTAGATTGGAGAGATAGTTCTTATTAATGGTGTATCATAGCGCTTTTAAGCAATAACAGCGATAAGTGTGGAACAAGTGAGGTTCGGTGGCTAAACATAAACTATCCAAAGGCCAGCAACGGCGGGTACAGGCAAATCATCAACGAAGATTGAAAAGACAGGATAATAAACCTGAAATGGATGATAGTCAGTTAGGTGAACCTCAAGAAGGGCTGGTTATCAGCCGTTTTGGCCAACATGCTGATGTCGAGGCAGCAGACGGTTCTATACAACGTTGTAATATTCGCAGAACTATCCGCTCATTGGTCACTGGCGATCAAGTCGTATGGCGTCCTTCGCTGCAAACACAAGCAGATGTTAAAGTAAATGGTATTGTTGAAGCCGTTCACGAACGTACTTCCGTACTTACGCGGCCTGACTATTATGATGGTATTAAACCTATCGCCGCCAATATTGACCAAATAGTGATTGTGTCAGCCATTCTTCCTGAACTGTCACTCAATATTATCGATCGCTACCTTGTCGCCTGTGAAACGCTGGGCATTGAGCCATTGATTGTATTGAATAAAATTGATCTGTTGGACGAAGAAAGCCGTGAATGGGTCAACGAAATCATGTCCACATACCACAACATTGGTTACAGAGTATTGAAACTCTCAAGCCATACTGGCGAAGGTATGGAAGAATTAACGAAGATGCTTGCAGGTCGAATCAGCATTTTTGCCGGTCAGTCTGGCGTAGGTAAATCAAGTTTACTCAATACACTCCTGCCAGAAGATGAAGCAGAGATTATGGTCAATCAGGTTTCAGATGTTTCTGGTTTAGGTCAGCACACCACAACAACCTCCCGTCTTTATCATTTTCCACATGGCGGTGATGTTATTGATTCTCCCGGAGTTCGAGAGTTTGGCCTGTGGCATTTAACACCGGAGCAGGTAACTCTGGGTTTTATCGAATTCCGTGATTATCTGGGCGGTTGTAAATTCCGTGATTGTAAACATCGGGACGATCCAGAGTGTGCGTTACGGAAGGCAGTGGAAGATAACGAAATAACTCAAGAACGCTTTGAGAATTATCACCGTATTCTCGACAGTATGGATCAAATTAAACCACGCAAAACTTTTACAGATAACGATAGCTAACTGACATCAAATGAAAGGACAGGTACAATACCCCCTTTTGTCTAATTTTGCCAATAGAATCCAAGAGGTTGACGTGCTGGATAACATTAAAATCAGGTTGCATTATTTACTGCCTAAACAGGGAATAACTCACCTGGCAGGCTGGTTTGCTAACAAAAAAGCTGGCTGGCTGACTCAACTGGCAATCAAAGCGTTTGCCCGTGTTTATAAAGTGGATATGAATGAAGCGAAAGCGCCTGAGTTTTCAGCATATACGACATTCAATGAGTTCTTTATCCGCCCATTAAAAGATGATATTCGCCCAATTGTCAGCAATGAACACCAATTAGCGCTACCTGCTGACGGTACTATCAGCCAGTTAGGCAATATCCGAACATACCAGCTCCTTCAAGCTAAAGGACACCACTACACACTTGAAGCTCTACTCGCCGGTAATCATCAATTAGCAGAGATATTCCGTGATGGGCAGTTTGTAACGACTTACTTATCACCTAAAGATTATCACCGTGTACATATGCCTTGCGATGGATTACTGAAAGAGATGATCTATGTCCCAGGCGATCTATTCTCTGTCAATCCATTGACTGCCGCCAACGTACCAAATCTGTTCGCTCGTAATGAAAGAGTCATCTGTCTGTTTGATACTCAATTTGGGCCCATGATACAGATTCTGGTTGGTGCAACTATCGTCGGCAGTATTGAAATGGCTTGGTGTGGTACGGTTACACCACCACGGGAAGGCATTATCAAGCGCTGGACTTACCCCGAAGCCGGTGCAACTGGCGCAATTTCTTTCAAGAAAGGGGAAGAAATGGGGCGTTTCAAATTGGGTTCTACCGTCATTAACCTGTTTGCATCAAATCACGTACAGCTAGCCGGGCATTTGAGCAGTGGCTCCACAACCCGCATGGGCGAACTGTTAGCCCAAGCGATCATACCTGACGAACCTACTGACAACATAAGCTAATCCCTTTCCAAGGAGAGCCCTTTATCGTGCGCCTGATTATCAGCTTATTGCTTAGCCTGATCATTATTAGTCCAGTTCTTGCTGCGATTCCACTTGATGAAAACCAGCTCAAACAAGAACTGAAACAAATCGAATCCAGCAAAAACCCACAGGATGCAGAAGTTGCTCAGGCGCTGCAAGGCGCTCTCAATTGGATTGCTGATACTAAATCTGCTAATGACAGAACGCAGAAATATCAGACCGCCATTGATGATTTTCCTAAAATCACGAAAGAACTTCGTCAAAAATTACTCTCTGAAAGTGATACGCCTCGTCCAATTCCCGCTAACCAACCCATTGCAAGCATTGAGCAACAGATCATTCAAGTCAGCAGTCGGTTGCTAGAACAAGGGGGGCAATTACAGCAAGAGCAGGACAAAGGACGGGAAATCAGTGACTCTCTAGTACTATTACCGCAACAACAATCAGAAGCGCGACGCTTGCTAACTGAAGCATCTTCTCGCCTGCAATCATTAGGAACACCCTCCACCCCATTAGCAGAGGCTCAATTTGCCTTAGCTCAAGCCGAAGTCAATGCCCACAAAGCGACAGTCAATGAACTCGAAATAGCTCAACTTTCTGCGAATAATCGACAGGAAATTTCCCGTATGCGGGTTGAACTGTTCAAAAAGCGCTATCATCGACTTGATCTTGAACTGCAACAACTCCGTAGCCAACTTAATGCACAACGCCAGCAAAAAGCAGAATTAGCCTTAGAACATACCGAGATGCTGGCGGAACAAAGTGACCAACTACCAAAATTTCTGCTTGATGAATTACAACTGAACCGGAATTTATCTCAAGAATTAAATCAGCAAGCACAGCGAATGAATATCATCGGCTCAAAGCAGCGACAAGCCGCTAGCGATATTATTCAGGTCCGGCAAGCATTGAATACCATTCGTGAACAAGCACAATGGCTCGGTGGCTCTACAACGCTCGGAGAAGCGCTCCAAACTCAACTTGCCCGCTTGCCTGACATGTCTAAACCACAGCAACTTGATCGGAATATTATCAAATTTAGGGTCGATCGCCTGAAATACGAAGACATGTTGGATCAGTTACAAAAAGAGACAAAACCCGTCCAGAAAAGCAACGTTGCGTTAACTGCTGAACAAGAGCGGATTTATGATTCTCTTACCCGCACCCGCAAAGAATTACTCAATTCATTATTATCTGGCTATGACAGTGAAATCCTTGAATTGACCAAACTGAAAGTCGCTACCAGTCAGCTAAATGACGCGCTAACAGAAGTTAAAGAGGCCACACACCGTTATCTATTCTGGGTCGCGGATGTTAATCCTGTTTCGCTCAATTACCCAATCAGTGTTGTGCAGGATCTAACCCGTCTATTATCGCTAGACACTTTTTCTCAGTTAAGCGGCGCCCTGATAGTCATGCTGACCACTCAGGATACGCTGCTGTACTTATTCGGTACGCTCTTCCTGGTTATATTCAGCATCGGCTCTCTCCGCCATTATTACGCATTCCTTGAACGCGCCAGTAATCGTATCGGCAAAGTCACCTATGATCACTTTTCCCTCACTTTACGTACCGTATTCTGGTCGGTTGTTGTCGCGTTACCTTTGCCGATGCTTTGGTCCGCAATTGGCTATGGGCTGCAAAGCGCCTGGCAGTATCCTATGGCGACCGCTATCGGTTATGGCGTCAGTGCTACGACTCCCGTTCTATGGATCTTCATGCTGAGTGCCACTTTCGCCCATCCAAATGGATTATTCATTGCCCATTTCCGTTGGCCGGAAGAACGCGTTAAACGGGCTTTACGATTCTACCAGCTATCTATCTTTGCCATTGTGCCATTGGTCATGGCATTGATAACTTTTGAACACTACAGTGATCGAGAATTTTCTTCCACACTCGGCAGGCTTTGCTTCCTGATCCTGTGTATTTCTTTAAGCCTGATCACTAACAGCCTGAAACGGGCAAGAGTCCCGCTCTATCTGGATAAAAATGGCTACGGCGAAAATGTTATCAATACCGCTCTCTGGTGGATTTTACTTTCCGCGCCGATAGTCGCAGCGCTAGCTTCCATACTGGGGTATTTCAGTACATCACAAGCATTGCTGGGGCGTTTAGAGACTTCCGTTGCTATCTGGTTCTTCCTGCTAGTTATTTACCATATTATCCGTCGTTGGATGCTGATTCAGCGACGCCGGATCGCCTTTGACCGGGCAAAACAGCGACGGGCGGAAATTCTGGCTCAACGAGCCAAAGGAGAAGATGATTCAACAGGTTCAACAAGTAGTATCGAAGGCGCCATTGAAGTTGAGGAACCTATTATTGATCTGGATGCCATCAGCGCTCAGTCACTGGGATTAGTCCGTTCAATTCTAACTCTGCTTGCCTTGGTTTCACTCATTTGGCTCTGGTCAGAACTTCATTCCGCTTTCTCATTTCTAGAAAATATCCGACTGTGGGATGTCACCACCACAATAAACAATGTAGAAACTGTTCAACCCATCACCGTAGGTTCTGTCTTGATTGCTATCTTGGTGATTATTATCACCACCCAACTGGTGCGTAACCTGCCCGCACTGCTTGAGTTGGCCTTACTACAGCATTTGGAGCTTACGCCAGGTACCGGTTTTGCCATCACCACACTCACCAAATACACCATTACTCTGATTGGTGGTCTGGTGGGTTTCTCTCTGATTGGTATTGAATGGTCAAAATTGCAATGGCTTGTTGCGGCGCTAGGGGTTGGGCTAGGCTTTGGCTTACAGGAGATCTTCGCCAATGTTGTTTCTGGCCTGATGATACTGTTTGAAAAACCCATCCGTATCGGTGATACCGTGACTATCCGCAATCTGACCGGTAGCATCACCAAGATCAATACACGGGCAACAACCCTTTCGGACTGGGATAGAAAAGAGATCATTGTTCCTAATAAAGCCTTTATTACCGAACAATTTATTAACTGGTCATTATCTGACACCATCACTCGTGTCGTGCTGACAATTCCTGCGCCGGCAGAAGCTAGCTGTGAAGAGGTCACCCAAATCCTGTTAACCGCGGCTAAACGCAGTTCTTTGATCCTTGATAACCCGGCGCCTGAAGCCTATCTGGTTGATCTTCAACATGGTATTCAAATATTTGAATTACGTATTTATGCTGCTGAAATGGGGCATCGAATGCCTGTCCGCCATGAAGTCCACCAGCTTATTTTGCAAGGGTTCCGCGAACACGGCATTACTCTGCCATTCCCGCCATTTCAGGCGAGTATTGATGTCATTGGTCGGGATATTCGCAGTGCGACGACCAATATGTCAGGCCGTAATCCACCACGTCAACCAGGTAGTTTATAAAAAGATCATGAAACACTGAGCATCCGTACTTGAATCAACTCACCCTATTTCAGGCAGAATATGGCCTTTTTTACCGCCATCCTATGCTTGAAATAGGCTTTGCGAAGCTATTAATGTCGCGCCACAAGAGATTTTCATTCCCTCCAATGCATACATTTGCCCATTAGAGCTGACTATTTTAGGCGTCCCTTCCACAATGGTTTGATTGCCGCCACATTTTGGACAGGATACCGCATCCCCGACCCGAGCCGCTTTCTTCCCTAACACACCAAAGCTTTCATCACCGGCTAACACCTTGCCGCCATGCGAAGTCGAATCACCGACCAAAATAATAGAACGTGACATATTTCCCTCCATTAATTAATGATTAAATATTAATTTCAACTTCCAACATCTGACTATCATGGCGCCACAACTTGATTAAGGAAAATTTATCTAAACAAAAATCATTGAAATAAATTACACGATCATGTTAGTTGAACACCTATAAAATTTACGTTATTAACTGTTTTAAACAAAAATTTACACATAATTAAATTATCAACCTTGATATCCATAAGATCAAAATATAAATTTACATTAATATTTGGTCATAAAGAACACAAAGGTAGATATGAAAAATTTTGAAGATTTCTATAGGGAAGCACTTTCACAGATAAAGCATGATCTGAGCAACGCGGCGCAAGAGCATCCACACCTTGATCCATTTACCTCCGAATCCGGCGACCCAGATATTCTCCGCGTACTGGAAGGTTTTGCGCTTATCACTGCCGGTCTTCAACAAAAAATTGATGATGGTTTCCCGGAAGTCGTCAACCCGCTTCTACGAAAAGTATGGCCGATACCTTTACATCCGATCCCTTCAACCAGCATTGTCCAGTTAGATATTCAACCGGGCAGCATGACTGAAACCACCAACATTGCCAAAGGCAGTGAAATTTCCGCCATACAGCAGAACCAATCAATTACGTTCAGAACTACTCAAGATATTAGTATTGAGCCTATTACCCTGATCCATAAAACGCTGACGCACAGCGAAGACAAAAGCCTGATATCACTGACCTTTCAATATCATGGGCAAACTCCCCACTGGAAGACAGGGCAAATCACGCTTTTTCTCGGAGAAGATCAAAAACTGGCGTCTTTACTGACCAAATACGTAGATCAATCGCTGAACAACACTTATCTGAAAACATCCCTAAAAGAGACAGAGATGTGGCTGGCTATTGAGATCGCTCCACGCCTGAAAGAAAATTTGGTCCTGCCGAGACCACATGACTATTTCTGGCCGTTGCAGGTGTTATACGAATACCTCTATCTGCCACATGTTAATGACTTTATGTCATTTGATTTATCGGAAGAAATCGCTGAGCTCCCTTTGGGAGAAGATAAGCAATTTACCATTATTCTAGAATTTGACTGTAACATTCCCATCGAGGACATTACACCCGCATTTATTCCCCATTGCGTACCCGTTATTAACCTGGCTCCGGCAAGAACAAAACCGATAACATTTGAAAAGGGCAAATCGCGTTATGTATTAGCAGCGAATGAAATCTTTAGTATTGATAACATTAAACTCCAATCCGATCCTGATGGAACATCTGAAGGATCTGCTCACAGCGTTCCTCTTATCAATAGCGAGCAACTGGCCGCCTGCCATTTTGCCGAACCCGGTGACAACATATTACTTTTTAACCATATACGGGAAGAATCTCCATTTGGCGGCAATCAAATTAATCTCACGTTTTATGATCATCAGGCAAAACCCGTAACAAAACACCACTATCGCGAATTTTACTGCCAATATCACAGATATCATACGCAAGCACGGACATTGGGCATCGGGCAAATCTGTATACCCAGCGAACAGATACCCAGCCATATTCAGGCCAGGAATATCGTGTCGGCGTCAAAAGATCTTCCTGCCGTCGTAAACAGTCATCAGCACTGGCCGATACTATCTTTGTTGTCGATTGGGCCATTTTTTCTCAGTCACATTGAATCAGTCAGATCTCTGGTCAAACAACTTGATACCTTCGCGCATCTGGACGCCCCGCGTAGCCGGCATATTCAGCGCATGGCCGATGGTCTCAGCGCTATCTACCTTGAGCCATACTACCATTTTGACAAGGGCATTCCTGTGAGAGGCCAAGCCATCACACTGCGCATGACACCAGAAAATTATGAGCATGAAGGAGAAATGTATGCTTTTGCCAAAACACTACACACCGCTTTCTCCCTCTGTTTTGTTGAAACCAGCTTTCACAGATTAACCGTTATCAATAACGACACCAATGAATACTGGGAATTTTACAATATGCCTGGGCATCAGAAGATCATGTAATTGAAGGAAACATTATGAAAACCGGACTCCGCTTTTCCTGCACCATCGGCAATCTGCCGCCCATGACTTTTGCGGTAGTGAATTTTACATTAGATGAAGCGCTTTCATCGTTATTTACCCTGTCTCTCACATTAGCGGCAAGCCGTTCAAATATAGACACGGACACCCTCCTGCTCCAAACCGTGCGGTTCACTGTCACCCGTGACGATATTCTGCAACGTGAAGTGAAAGGATTGGTTGCAAGCGCGGTTGTTGGCGCCACAAACCGACATCAAACTCAGTATCACCTGACAGTCAGACCAGAAATGTGGCTGCTGACACTCGATCAGGACAGCCGTATCTATCACCAGCTCAGTGTCCCCGATATTTTACAAAGCATACTGAAACAGAAGAAACTCCGGGCCAATATGCATTTGAATAACCCACACTCAACGCGGGAATACGTCACCATGAAAAGGGAATCATCCTATGATTTCTTTACCCGCCTGGCCGCTGAGGAGGGGATTTTCTTCTGGTTCGCCGATGACGGGCTCTATCTGAGTGATAGCTACCTGAACATGAGAGCGCCGGATACGTTGATTTATAACCCGGACATCGCCAACGCAGTAGAAGAAAATGTTATCTACAAATGGTCTCTTGGCTCCTACATGCGCCCGGAATCTACCGACCAAAAAGACAGAAATTATCACAACCCCAATTACGCTTTACAGCATAACGCCACGGATTTTGAAGCGGAGAACAGTACGCCATTTCATATTTTTGAAAGCTACGGCCGTTTTCAGAAAGATAAAGAGGGCATCCCGTTTACCCAGTACCGGCTGGAAGCCCTGCGGGTTGACAGCAAATCAGGGCAAGCGGACAGTAATTGTATTCGATTAATGCCCGGCAGAATCTTTACATTAACCAATCACCCGATTGACGCCATGAATGATCGCTGGCAAGTCACCTCTTCCCAACACATCGGGCATGTCCCCGCCGTTTTAGGCGATAACGGAACCGGCACTACCCTGAATTCACAAACCCAGTTCATTCCTGGTCGCAACGATTGGCGTCCCCCATACCGCTATAAACCCCTGGCCGACGGCGACGAAGTTGCAACCGTTGTCGGACCCGGGACTGAAGAAATTTACGTCAATAAAGATGGCGCGGTTCGCGTTCATTTCCACTGGAACCGTTATGACGCGCCTGACGACCAGGCTTCTTGCTGGGTGCGGGTTGCACAAGGGTGGAATGGCAACGGATTTGGTTTTCTGGCAACACCGCGAGTCGGTCAGGAAGTGATTATCTCCTATCTCAACGGCGATATTGACCGGCCTATCATTACCGGATGTACTTACAATGGCCTTAACCGCCCGCCGCTGAATTTACCCGCGGAAAAGACGCGCACCACGTTCAGAACCAAAACACATAAAGGTAATGGCTTTAACGAATTACGTTTTGAGGATGAAAAAGGACGGGAAGAGATTTATATCCACGCTCAACGTGACCAACTGATCCAAATCAACCACGATAAGACACAAAAAATAGAGCACGACGAAAGCCACACGGTCATGAATGATCGTCGGCATAAAATCGGCCATGATGAATTTATCCGTGTCATGAATGAACAACATATTCAGGTGGATAAAAATCAGTTCGAAACCATTGAGAAAGACAAAATTACGCGGATCAACAATAGCTGGAAGGAAGAGATCTACGCCTCCCATTTCCAACAAATTGGTGAAAACAAACAGAGTGATATCAAAGGCAATTACCAATTAAATGCCATTAAAGGCATTCACTCACACACCAAAATACATACCCTGCAAGCCAGTGATACATTGATCCTCAGAGGTAAAGCAGGAAGCATCACTCTGGATGCTCAAGGCATCACACTAAACGGCAACATCTTTCTGAAAGGCCCGGTGGTAGTGCAAGGAGGAAGCGCAGGCACCGTGCCAACATTGACCGGCGCAGCCAATGAAGGACAGCCCATCGCTCAGGATTGCAAAGGAAAAGCCGATGCACAGAAGGAAACATCAGAGTGAAAACGCCATCTTTGTTTGATTCAGCCTATTACTGGGTTGCCAATTGCACCTACCAAGCGATAGGTAATGAAAAACATCCTGCCGGACAATATTCAGCCAAAGCCTTAATCCGTGCTCCGACTGAATATGAGGCATTAACGAATCTGTGCAATTACGTTATTGGTTTCGGAATAGCAAACGGTCAATACCAAGACATTATTGCCTTACAAACCTATTTGATGGAAAGCACGCTGCCCGAATTACGGTTAATACGCCATATCCAACAGATAAGCGATCAACACCCCGTAATATTGGTAGAACAGGAAAATGTTGACTCTCCACTGCCTGCCGCTCGTGGTGATCTAATCTTGACACAAGCCACAGATATCCCTGTTTACGGCGATAACGAACATCTCTACGCGGTCATTGATGCGGCAATATACCAACAGGCAGGACGATTTATCATTCCTGATCTGCTCGCTTCCTCCTTACGCTGGCAAGGATTATTTCAGGGAGAAACTCAAGTTTCACTGGAAGATAGCGCCCCTTATCTGGTTGAACTGCATAAAGACAGTAGCAATCAGCCAGCGCTACAGCGATACATTATGAATGCCGATAACCGGGCAGAGTTGAGCCTGTTTATCCAAAGCGAACAACCTTTTGAAACGCTGCTAAATCATCTGCGTAAGTTCACCTATTTAAAAAATGAGCTGACTCAGGCGTGGGCATTTTTCCGTTTCTATCATCCCAACACACTGACAACACTGCTTAATACCCTGTCCGACGGGCCATTAGCCCATTTTATGCAAGGGATCAATGCAATGTGGTTCTATGGTGATAAACCCGATACCCGCCACATTATCACCATCACTGAAAATGTCCGGCAGGCAAAACCCGCGCCTGTCACGCTCAATCGCCGCTTGTGCGAACTGTTTGATCAACAAGCGCAACAACGCCTTACATTTAAAACCATTGATTTTATTCAGGAAAACCTGGCTGAACGCTGTCAGGTGAATAAAAACACCCTGCCTGCTTTTGTTTTACAGCAGACGAATCAAGCTTATCTGCAAGGGCTAACGCAACAGCGGGCCATACTCTATTATGTTGCCGCCAGGTGTTTAATGCCCGATGATGAAGTTCACTGGCAACAGTTTTGGGAGTCAGCCTGCTCGCAAACAGAAACGCAGGAAATACGGGCACATTCACTTTTCAAACAATGCGACACACTGACAACCAAGGAAATATTATGACCACTGACATTCAGGAACGTTTCGACAAATTAATAGAAAAAGCTTACGAAATGTTCCCACAAAATCTTGAAGCAGATACTTATATTCAGCCCTGTGACTGCGATGTTAAACCGATTTACCCGGTTCGCTATGCTTATGTGAACTTTTTCGGCAAGGAGCTGGAAAAACCAGAAGCACCGCCGGATATCCACACCCTGATGTTCTCTTCATCACTCCAACAAACCAAAGGCTATGCCGCCCGCCTGCTGCGTCCCGGCTGGATATACATCAAGGAAGAAGACCCGCTCACCACCCGCGGCAGCAAGGCCCGGGGCTATCTGCACATCTTTAAATACTGCGTGTCAGAGAAAGAAGTTAACGGTAAAAAACAGCGGGTAGAGAAATTTAAAAAATACATGTTCCTCAACCGCAGAGATGCCAGTGAAGGGCTTATTCCTGAGCCGGGCATTCGGGGCGAAGGCCATCCATTCCTGTTTGTCGCCAAAGATGTCATCAATATCAGTATCGCCTACAGTGAACACCCGTGGCACTCCTCGGTACTGGCTAAGATTGACAACAGTCTTGAACTGCGGCAGAAAACCATGCAGTTTATCAATCTCGAACAGAAGCAATCCCCCTTTGCGGTTAACGCCTCAGACAAGTATTTTCGAAAACTGATTGTCGATTACAAAATCCGGCAGGAACAGTTTGCCAACATCAAGTCCATCATTGAAAAAGACATCAATGAACTGGATTTGGCTGACGTCAGTATTGATACGCTGACCACTCAGGACAGCTACGAAATGGACGCCGGTAAGATTATCCAGGAAATCAACAGTTATCTGCACTTCAATGAACAGGCGCGGATTGTGATCCTACATGACCCGGTAGGCCGTCAGCGGGACATTGTGGAAGCCTACTCTATCCTGAATTTGTGGCAACAGAGCTATAACGCCTCCAACATCTATCCACTGACCATCGGTTTCTATGTCGAAAAGCTCAAAGCCACCAAAAACCCGGAGCTGAAAAAGAAAATAGATGACAGTATTCATCAGGACCGCTGGAACAACGACTGGCCGAAATTGAAAAAAGTCACCGAAGATTTTGAAGCGCGGCAGGCGATGTTTATGAAACTGTTTGAAGCCTTTGCGGATAACCCGGACCTCAGTTATCAAGTCGGCGGGCTGCAAAATTACTTTCACTACTTCTTTTCACTGCAAGATGAAAAACAGACGCTGGAAGAAGAGGATGCGTTGGAGTTCCGGTTTTTCAGTGAAATCCTCTCCGGTCTGCTCGGCAACCTGCAATCATCTTTGCCCGGCCAGCAGGTTTTAGCGAAGCTTGCAGCCAAAGAGTCGGACAGCAATGGGGATGGCAACTTCTGGCGCACCATTACCACCGGGGTTGTCACCGTACTGAATAACGACAAAGTAAAATCACCGCTGCTTAAGGGCCCGTTTATTAGTGGCGTCGATAATATTCTGCTGGGGATGGGGACCTTTCTGGCAACCGTCTGCGCCTATACTAATCAGGCAATTTATCAGGGTTCAAGTTATGTCCGGCAGCTTCCCCAGAAAGCGATTGACCAGATAACCCAACAACTGGTTCCGGCCCTGTTATCCACGCTGGGGGTGGTGATTGAACCGGATGGCAGAGTGGCACTCAGTGAACAGAGCTATCAGGAAGTGCTGAAACGGCTGGAATCGAAAACGAATCGCCACCGACCTGACCCGGCAGTACGTCAACAGGCTATCGGGGAACGGATGATTAACTGGAGTAAACGCCTGGAATCACTTGGCAATAAACCGGTGATAACTCTGCCGGAAGTTAAGACCAGTGTGGATTCTCCGGTTCAGCTTTTTACCTTAGAAGGGGCTAATAAAACCTCTATTGGTTTACTGTTTGATTCTTCATTGACCGGTGTCAGCCTGTTCCTGAATGCCTTTACCCTGGCGGACGTGGTTATGCAGACAGAATATGCCCGCAACAACCCTTTACAACCCGGGCCTTCCTATATGAATCTGCTGCGCTTTAGTACCGCGGTGATTGGTATGAGTGCTGATTTGACTTCTATTGGTTCGACACTGGCAAGTAAGGTGAATTCCCCTATAGTCAAGGCTCTGATGAATGGGACAAAAGTGCCGGCCATCAATATCGCAATGGTCAATCAGTTCTCCCGTGTTGCCGGTAGTGTGGCAGGATATTTAGGAGCAATTATCTCTTTCTATGATGCCAGTAACGCCTTTAAAGTAGGTAATAGAGTGGAAGGTTATAGCCAGATAGCGATGGGGACAGGCACGATCATTCTGGCCACAGTCGGATTAATATTCTTCGCCGCTGGCTCTGTCATGACAGCAGGATTGCTAGCATGGCTGGCTGCGGGAATCAGTTTGCTTGTCGGTGGCAGTATTGGACAAGCCAACAGTGCCTGGTCAGATTTGGAGAAAGTGCTGAATAACTGTTTTTGGGGTGCGGGAAATAAATATGCTTTTTGGCCAGTGGATGAACGACCAACTATCTTAAAGCAATTACAAGATGCTAGAGAAATGAGCGATACCATTAAGAATGCTTTTCTTATAGAAAACCAGGAATTTTTAAATCTGTTTATTCAGCCACAACTAAAGATACATAGAGAATACAGAAAAACCACCTATAGATTTACCTTACCTGCTTTCCAAATGGGTGTTTCAGAAATATACGGACTATTCGTTAAAGAAAACGAAATATACTATCTTGGTGCACAAGTTATCACTATCACCATTAACCATCGCCAGTATATACGGGACACTTTTCGTGATGCCACATTTGAGGCTGCACGAAAACAGGCAAAACTGATTTTGAATGGAAATACAGCCACACTAGAAATAGTCACGACAGAAGGGCGTGAAACAAATCCTTATCGCAGTAAGTTATATTGGTATTACCAGCAGTCAGACAATGTTATTGCCCCTCTGCGCTATTTCTGGGGAGAGAAGCCAACAGAGGAAAATACGATTAAAGGCAGTTTTGACGGAGAATTTATATGAAACAACGATTAAAAAATATACTCAAAAAATGGTTTCCTACTATGCATCCTCTACCAGCCAAACGGCTGGTACTCTGGGAAAAAGAAATCTTGTCTGTACCTCCGGATATCAAAGATGAAGAAACCATTAAGCATGTAGAAATACTAGATTACCTTAACGATAAGGAGTGCTGGGTTAGAAACCCTCAGCGCCGTTTCCGGAGTATCACATTAATCCCAGTAACACTGGGGATTATTAGTAGTCTGGTGTTAAACATTAACGATTTTATAGAATCAAGAAAAAAAAACGAGGAAGCTATTCATCGATGGGTTGGTTATGCAAAAAAAAAATATGGTGAAGAATTCTATCTGCGTAATGATCTACCTGTAGATATGGAGGATGTGCGTTATATCGGTAACGATAAAGAAATTTCATTAAGGAAATATTTATATTATCGTTATACTTTTTTCCCAAGTAGCTCTCAACTACTCATAATTGATATAAGTTTCCTGCTACTTTATCTACTGATTATTCCACCCTTTGTCTATTGTATATTTTTCTGGCAGAGCCAAGCGCCATTAATTATCGATCGCGAACAGCAAATTTTTTACACCTGGTATAAAGGTAAAGCCTATGCCGCCCGTTATCCACAATTAGGTATGATGGAAAAAACCAATATTCTGTATCTGAAAGTCTACGGACTGGATGAAAATAATAACCTTATCGAACGTGTCTTTATCCCTAATGTCAGCAGTTATACTTTTGCTTTCTTAAGTAGTGGCAATGATAAAGCTCTGGCAGTCGCCTTTATGGTGAAATTCTTATTAAACGGCAAAGAAGCGGTCAGTAAAGTGGACTATAAACGCCGTGAACCGCTTATCTGGTGGAGTAAAGATAAAAGACCCACTGATTTAGAGGCACAAATTCCGTTGATTCTGGCAGAATTGGATCGCTTAGGTCCCCCTGATGAAGATCTTTCCGAATGAAGCAACGATTAAAAAACTTACTTAAAAAATGGTTTCCCACTATTCATCCATTGCCAGCCCAACGGCTGGCATGCTGGGAAAAAGAAATTCTGGCAGTACCGCCAGA
Organism: Photorhabdus hainanensis; assembly: GCF_018448965.1. NCBI lineage: Bacteria > Pseudomonadati > Pseudomonadota > Gammaproteobacteria > Enterobacterales > Morganellaceae > Photorhabdus > Photorhabdus hainanensis. The sequence goes on from NZ_RCWD01000002.1 coordinate 126,808, forward strand.
TATTAAGGATGCAGAAACCATTAAGCACGTGGAGATATTGGACTACCTTGATAATAAAGAATGTCATATTCGTAATACTCAACGCCGCGCCCGGAGTATTGCTTTAATTCCGGTTACACTGGGGATTATTAGTAGTCTGGTTTTAAACATTAACGATTTTATGGATTCGAGAAAAAAAAATGAAGAAGCTATTCATCGATGGGTCGGTTATGCAAAAAAAGACTATGGTGAAGAATTTTATTTACGTAATGATTTGCCTGCGGATATGGAAGATATGCGTTATATTGGTAATGACAAAGAGATATCTTTGAGGAAATATCTATATTACCGTTATAACTACTTTAAAAACAGTGGTTATTTGTTGAAGGTTGATATTGCATTTCTGCTACTCTATCTGCTGATTATTCCTCCTTTTGTCTGGGCCATCTTTTTCTTACGCCGCCAGGCACCATTAATTATCGATCGCGAACGGCAGATCTTTTATACTTGGTATAAAGGCAAAGCTTATGTCGCCCGCTATCCACAAGTAGGCATGGCAGAAAAAACTAATATTCTGTTCCTCAAAGTCTACGGCCTGGACGAGAACAATCAACTTATCGGGCGTGGTTTTATCCCTAACGTCAGCAGTTATTCTTTTGCCTTCTTAAGTAGTGGCAATGATAAAGCGCTGGCAGTCGCCTTTATGGTGAAATTCTTATTAAACGGCAAAGAGGCGGTCAGTAAAGTGGATTATAAACGCCGTGAGTCGCTTATCTGGTGGAGTAAAGATAAAAAACCCGCCGATTTAGACGCTCAAATTCCGTTGATTCTGGCAGAATTGGATCGCTTAGGTCCCCCTGATGAAGATCTTTCCGAATGAAGCAACGATTAAAAAACTTACTCAAAAAATGGTTTCCTACTATCCATCCATTACCAGCCAAACGGCTGGTACGCTGGGAAAAAGAAATTCTGGCGGCACCGCCAGATATTAAAGATGTAGAAACTATTAAGCATGTAGAAATATTGGACTACCTTGATAATAAAGAATGTCATATTCGCAACACCCAACGCCGTGCCCGGAGTATTGCTTTGATTCCTGTTACATTAGGAATTATTAGTAGTCTTATTTTAAATATTAACGGATTTATCGAAGACCGTAAAAATGATGAAGCAGGTATCCATAGTTGGGTAGCATTGGTAAAAAAGAAATATGGTGAAGAATTTTATCTTCGCAACGATTTACCAGACTATATGGAAGATGCCCGTTATATTGGTAACGATAAAGAAATCTCCCTAAGAAAATATTTACATTACCGTTATAATTATTATCGGCATAGCGACTCTTTTTTGAAAATTGATATAGGTTTCCTGCTACTCTATCTACTGATTATTCCTCCTTTTGTCTGGGCCATATTTTTCTTACGCCGTCAGGCACCGTTAATTATCGATCGCGAACAGCAGATCTTTTATACCTGGTATAAAGGCAAAGCTTATGCTGCCCGCTATCCACAAGTAGGCATGGCAGAAAAAACTAATATTCTGTTCCTCAAAGTTTACGGCCTAGACGAAAATAATAACCTTGTCGGGCGTGGCTTTATCCCTAACGTCAGCAGTTATTCTTTTGCCTTCTTAAGTAGTGGCAATGATAAAGGTTTGGCGCTGGCTTTTATGGTGAAATTTTTATTAAACGGCAAAGAAGCAGTCAGTAAGGTGGATTATAAACGCCGTGAACCGCTTATTTGGTGGAGTAAAGATAAAAGACCCGCCGATTTAGACGCTCAAATTCCGTTGATTTTGGCTGAATTGGATCGCTTAGGTCCCCCTGATGAAGATCTTTCCGAATGAAACAACGATTAAAAAACTTACTCAAAAAATGGTTTCCCACTATTCATCCTTTGCCAGCCCAACGGCTTGCACGCTGGGAAAAAGAGATTCTGGCAGTACCGCCAGATATTAAGGATGCAGAAACCATTAAACATGTGGAAATACTGGACTATCTTGATGATAAGGAGTGTCATATCCGCAATCCTCAACGTCGTTTTAGAAGTATTAATCTAATCCCAGTTACATTAGGGATTATTAGTAGTCTTATTCTAAATATTAACGAATTTATCAAAGAACGGAAAATTGATGAAAAAGCTATTCATCGATGGGTTGGCTACGCAAAAAAAGACTATGGCGAAAAATTTTATCTACGTAATGATCTACCTGCTGATATGGAATATGTTCGTTATATTGGTAATGATAAAGAAATTCCGCTAAAAAAATATTTATATTATCGTTATACCTTTTACCCAAGTAGCACTCGACTTCTCATTATTGATATAAGCTTCCTTTTGCTCTATCTGATAATTATTCCCCCTTTTGTCTGGGGGGTGTTTTTTTCACGGCGACAAGCACCATTAATTATCGACCGTGAACGACAGATTTTCTATACCTGGTACAAAGGCAAAGCCTATGCCGCTCGTTATCCACAAGTAGGCATGGGGGAAAAAACTAATATCTTTTTCCTCAAAGTCTACGGTCTGGACGAGAACAATCAACTTATCGGGCGTGGTTTTATCCCTAACGTCAGCAGTTATTCTTTTGCTTTTTTAAGCAGTGGCAATGATAAAGGTTTGGCGCTGGCTTTTATGGTGAAATTCTTATTAAACGGTAAAGAGGCGGTCAGTAAGGTGGATTATAAACGCCGTGAGCCGCTTATCTGGTGGAGTAAAGATAAAAGACCCGCCGATTTAGACGCTCAAATTCCGTTGATTTTGGCCGAATTGGATCGCTTAGGTCCCCCTGATGAAGATCTTTCCGAATGAAGCAACGATTAAAAAACTTACTTAAAAAATGGTTTCCTACTATTCATCCACTGCCAGCCAAGCGGCTGGCACGTTGGGAAAAAGAAATTCTGGCAGTCCCTCCAAATATTAAGGATAAGGAAACTATTAAGAATATGGAAATACTGGATTACCTGAATGATAAAGAATGCCATATCCGTAATCCTCAACGCCGTTTTAGGAGTATTAATCTAATCCCTGTAACATTAGGGATTATCAGTAGTCTTATTCTAAATATTAGCGGGTTTATCGAAGACCGTAAAAATGATGAAAAAGCTATCCATCGATGGGTTAATTTAGTAAAAGAGGAATATGGTGATGAGTTTTATCTACGCAATGATTTACCGGATTATATGGAGAATGCCCGTTATATTGGTAATGATAAAGAAATCTCTCTGAAAAAATATTTACACTATCGCTATGCCTATTACCCTAGTAGTAACTATATCTTTAAAGTCGATATAGGTTTCCTGTTACTTTATCTGCTGATTATTCCATCCTTTGTCTATTGTGTATTTTTCTGGCAGAGACAAGCGCCGTTAATTATTGATCGTGAGCGGCAAATTTTTTACACTTGGTACAAAGGTAAAGCCTATGCCGCCCGCTATCCACAAGTAGGCATGGGAGAAAAAACTAATATCTTTTTCCTAAAAGTCTACGGCCTGGATGAAAACAATCAACTTATCGGGCGTGGTTTTATCCCTAACGTCAGCAGCTATACTTTTGCCTTCTTAAGTAGTGGTAATGATAAAGCGCTGGCAGTCGCCTTTATGGTGAAATTCTTATTAAACGGCAAAGAGGCGGTCAGTAAAGTGGATTATAAACGCCGTGAGCCGCTTATCTGGTGGAGTAAAGATAAAAGACCCGCTGATTTAGAGGCACAAATTCCATTGATTTTGGCAGAACTGGATCGCTTAGGTCCCCCTGATGAAGATCTTTCCGAATGAAACAACGATTAAAAAACTTACTCAAAAAATGGTTTCCTACTATTCATCCACTGCCAGCCAAACGGCTGGCACGTTGGGAAAAAGAAATTTTGGCAGTACCACCAGATATTAAGAATGCAGAAACCATCAAACATATGGAAATATTGGATTACCTTGATAATAAGGAATGCCATATCCGTAACACTCAACGCCGTGCCCGAAGTATTGCTTTGATTCCCGTAACTCTGGGGATTATTAGTAGCCTGATTTTGAGCATTAATAATTTTATAGAAGAACGAAGAAGTGGAGAAGCATACATTCACCGTTGGGTTAATTTAGTCAAAGAAGAATATGGTGATAAATTTTATCTACGTAATGATTTGCCAAATTATATGAAAGGGGCCAGTTATATCGGTAACGATAAAGAAATCTCCCTGAAAAAATACCTATATTATCGCTATAATTTCTATGAGTATAGCAATGATATTTTTATCACTGACATGATATTTCTACTACTTTATCTAATAATTATTCCACCGTTTGTTTGGGGAGTATTCTTTTCCCAGAGACAAGCACCATTAATTATCGACCGTGAACGACAAATTTTTTATACCTGGTATAAAGGCAAAGCCTATGCCGCTCGTTATCCACAAGTAGGCATGGCAGAAAAAACTAATATTATGTTCCTCAAAGTCTACGGCCTAGATGAGAACAATCAACTTATCGGGCGTGGTTTTATCCCTAACGTCAGCAGTTATTCTTTTGCTTTTTTAAGCAGTGGTAATGATAAAGGTTTGGCGCTGGCTTTTATGGTGAAATTTTTATTAAACGGCAAAGAGGCGGTCAGTAAGGTGGACTATAAACGCCGTGAGCCGCTTATCTGGTGGAGTAAAGATAAAAGACCCGCCGATTTAGATGCTCAAATTCCGTTGATTCTGGCAGAATTGGATCGCTTAGGTCCCCCTGATGAAGATCTTTCCGAATGAAGAAACGATTAAAAAATTTACTCAAAAAATGGTTTCCCACTATTCATCCAATGCCAGCCCAACGGCTGGCACGCTGGGAAAAAGAGATTCTGGCAGCACCACCGGATATTAAGAATGAAAGTACTATTAAACATGTGGAAGTACTAGACTACCTTGATAATAAGGAATGCCGTATTCGTAACACTCAACGCCGCGCTCGGAGTATTACCTTAATCCCAGTTACATTAGGGATTCTTAGTAGTCTTATTCTAAATATTAACGGATTTATAGAAGACCGTAAAAATGATGAAGCAGAAATTTATCGTTGGGTAGCACTAGTAAAGAAGAAGTATGGAGAAGAATTTTATTTACGCAATGATCTACCTGATTATATGGAAGATGCCCGTTATATTGGTAATGATAAAGATATCTCTCTGAGAAAATATCTGCACTATCGCTATACCTTTTATCCAAGCAGTTCACGGATTCTCAAAATTGATATAGGTTTCCTGCTTCTTTACCTAATAATTATTCCACCGTTTGTTTGGGGAGTATTCTTTTCCCAGAGACAAGCTCCATTAATTATCGACCGTGAACGGCAAATTTTTTACACCTGGTACAAAGGTAAAGCTTATGCCGCTCGTTATCCACAAGTAGGCATGGCAGAAAAAACTAACATTCTTTTCCTCAAAGTCTACGGCCTGGACGAGAACAATCAACTTATCGGGCGTGGTTTTATCCCTAACGTCAGCAGTTATTCTTTTGCTTTTTTAAGTAGTGGCAATGATAAAGCTCTGGCGGTCGCCTTTATGGTGAAATTCTTATTAAACGGCAAAGAAGCAGTCAGTAAGGTGGATTATAAACGCCGTGAACCGCTTATCTGGTGGAGTAAAGATAAAAGACCCGCCAATTTAGACGCTCAAATTCCATTGATTCTGGCAGAATTGGATCGCTTAGGTCCCCCTGATGAAGATCTTTCCGAATGAAACAACAATTGAAAAATATACTCAAAAAATGGTTTCCCACTATTCATCCATTGCCAGCCCAACGGCTGGTTCGTTGGGAAAAAGAAATTCTGGCAGTACCACCGGATATTAGGGATACAGAAACCATCAAACATGTGGAGATATTGGACTACCTTGATAATAAGGAATGTCATGTTCATAATACTCAACGCCGCGCCCGAAGTATTACCTTGATCCCAGTTACATTAGGGATTATTAGCAGCCTAGTGTTAAATGTTAATGATTTTATAGAATCGAGAAAAAAAAATGAAATAGGCATTCACCGTTGGGTTAATTTAGTCAAAGAGGAATATGGTGATAAATTTTATCTACGCAATGATTTACCTGATTATATGGAAGGAGCCCGTTACATCGGTAACGATAAAGAAATTTCACTAAGAAAATACCTACACTATCGCTACAATTTTTATGAATATAGCAATGATATTTTTATAACTGATATGGTATTTCTACTGCTTTATCTAATAATTATTCCACCGTTTGTTTGGGGAATATTCTTTTCCCAGAGACAAGCACCATTAATTATCAACCGTGAACGGCAGATTTTCTACACCTGGTATAAAGGCAAAGCCTATGTCGCTCGCTATCCACAAGTAGGCATGGCAGAAAAAACTAATATTCTGTTCCTCAAAGTCTACGGCCTGGATGAGAACAATCAACTTATCGGGCGTGGCTTTATCCCTAACGTCAGCAGTTATTCTTTTGCTTTTTTAAGCAGTGGCAATGATAAAGCTCTGGCAGTCGCCTTTATGGTGAAGTTTTTATTAAACGGCAAAGAAGCGGTCAGTAAGGTGGATTATAAACGTCGTGAACCGATTATCTGGTGGAGTAAAGATAAAAGACCTGCCGATTTAGAAGCTCAAATTCCATTGATTTTGGCAGAATTGGATCGCTTAGGTCCCCCTGATGAAGATCTTTCCGAATGAAGCAACGATTAAAACATTTAATCAAAAAATGGTTTCCTACTATTCATCCATTGCCAGCCCAACGGCTGGCACGCTGGGAAAAAGAAATTCTGGCTGCACCACCGGATATTAAGGATGCAGAAACCATCAAACATGTGGAAATACTGGACTATCTTGATGATAAAGAGTGTCATATCCGCAATCCTCAACGCCGTTTTAGGAGTATTAATCTAATCCCTGTTACATTAGGGATTATTAGTAGTCTTATTTTGAATATTAACGGATTTATCGAAGACCGTAAAAATGATGAAGCTGGGATCCATCGGTGGGTCAATCTAGTAAAAGAGGAATATGGTGACGAATTTTATCTACGTGATGACTTACCCGATTATATGGAAAATGCTCGCTATATTGGTAATGATAAAGAAATTTCACTGAGAAAATATTTACATTACCGTTATAATTACTATCGGCATAGCGACTCTTTTTTGAAAATTGATATAGGCTTCCTACTACTCTATCTACTGGTTATTCCACCTTTTGTTTATTGCATATTTTTCTGGAGACGTCAGGCACCATTAATTATCGACCGTGAACGACAGATTTTCTACACCTGGCATAAAGGTAAAGCCTATGCTGCACGTTATCCACAATTAGGTATGTTGGAAAAAACCAATATTCTGTATCTCAAAGTCTACGGATTGGATGAAAATAATAACCTTATCGAACGTGTCTTTATCCCTAATGTCAGCAGCTATACTTTTGCTTTCTTAAGTAGTGGCAATGATAAAGGTCTGGCAGTCGCCTTTATGGTGAAATTCTTATTAAACGGCAAAGAGGCGGTCAGTAAAGTAGATTATAAACGCCGTGAACCGCTTATTTGGTGGAGTAAAGATAAAAGACCTGCCGATTTAGAAGCTCAAATTCCATTGGTTCTGGCAGAATTGGATCGCTTAGGTCCCCCTGATGAAGATCTTTCCGAATGAAGCAACGATTAAAAAACTTACTCAAAAAATGGTTTCCCACTATTCATCCACTGCCGTCTAAACGGTTGGCACATTGGGAAAAAGAAATTCTGGCAGTACCACCAGATATTAAGAATGCAGAAACCATCAAACATATGGAAATATTGGATTACCTTGATAATAAGGAATGCCATATCCGTAACACTCAACGCCGTGCCCGAAGTATTGCTTTGATTCCAGTAACTCTGGGGATTATTAGTAGCCTGATTTTGAGCATTAATAATTTTATAGAAGAACGAAGAAGTGGAGAAGCATACATTCACCGTTGGGTTAATTTAGTCAAAGAAGAATATGGTGAGAAATTTTATCTACGCAATGATTTACCGGATTATATGGAAAATGCACGTTATATTGGTAATGATAAAGAGATTTCTCTAAGAAAATACCTACATTATCGCTATAACTATTATGAATATAGTGATGATATTTTTATAATTGATATGACATTTATGCTACTTTATCTATTGATGATTCCGCTTTTTGTCTGGGCCATCTTTTTCTTACGCCGTCAGGCACCATTAATTATCGATCGCGAACAGCAGATCTTTTACACCTGGTATAAAGGCAAAGCTTATGTCGCCCGCTATCCACAAGTAGGCATGGCAGAAAAAACTAATATTCTGTTCCTCAAAGTCTACGGCCTGGATGAGAACAATCAACTTATCGGGCGTGGCTTTATCCCTAACGTCAGCAATTATTCTTTTGCTTTTTTAAGCAGTGGCAATGATAAAGCTCTGGCAGTCGCCTTTATGGTGAAGTTTTTATTAAACGGCAAAGAAGCGGTCAGTAAGGTGGATTATAAACGTCGTGAACCGCTTATTTGGTGGAGTAAAGATAAAAGACCCGCCGATTTAGACGCTCAAATTCCGTTGATTTTGGCCGAATTGGATCGCTTAGGTCCCCCTGATGAAGATCTTTCCGAATGAAGCAACGATTAAAAAACTTACTTAAAAAATGGTTTCCCACTATTCATCCATTGCCAGCCCAACGGCTGGCATGCTGGGAAAAAGAAATTCTGGCAGTACCGCCAGATATTAAGGATGCAGAAACCATTAAGCACGTGGAGATATTGGACTATCTTGATGATAAGGAGTGTCATATCCGCAATCCTCAACGCCGTTTTAGGAGTATTAACTTGATCCCAGTAACCCTAGGGATTATTAGTAGTCTGGTGTTAAACGTTAACGATTTTATAGAATCAAGAGAAAAAAATGAGCAAGCTATTCATCGATGGGTTGGTTACGCAAAAAAAGATTATGGGGAAGAGTTTTATTTACGTAATGATTTACCTGCGGATATGGAAGATATGCGTTATATTGGCAATGATAAAGAGATCTCATTAAGAAAATATTTATATTATCGCTATACCTTTTACCCAAGTAGCTCCCAGTTGCTCATAATTGATATAAGTTTCCTTCTACTTTATCTATTGATTATTCCCCCCTTTGTCTATTGTATATTTTTCTGGCATAGCCAAGCACCATTAATTATCGATCGCAAACAGCAAATTTTTTACACTTGGTATAAAGGTAAAGCCTATGCCGCCCGTTACCCACAATTAGGTATGATGGAAAAAACCAATATTCTGTATCTCAAAGTCTACGGACTGGATGAAAATAACAACCTTATCGAACGTGTCTTTATCCCTAATGTCAGCAGCTATACTTTTGCTTTTTTAAGCAGTGGCAATGATAAAGCGCTGGCAGTCGCCTTTATGGTGAAATTTTTATTAAACGGCAAAGAAGCGGTCAGTAAGGTCGATTATAAACGTCGTGGATCGCTTATCTGGTGGAGTAAAGATAAAAGACCTGCCGATTTAGAAGCTCAAATTCCGTTGATTCTGGCCGAATTGGATCGCTTAGGTCCCCCTGATGAAGATCTTTCTGAATGAAACAACGATTAAAAAAATTACTTAAAAAATGGTTTCCCACTATTCACCCACTGCCAGCCAAACGACTGGCGCTCTGGGAAAAAGAAATTCTAGCAGTACCACCTGATATTAAGGATGAAGAAACCATTAAACACGTGGAGATACTGGATTACCTTGATAATAGGGAGTGCCATGTTCGTAACACTCAACGCCGCGCTCGGAGTATTACTTTGATTCCTGTAACACTAGGACTAATCACCAGTATGTTATTAACAGTAAATGATTTCATAGAAGAACGAAAGAGTAATGAATCAGAAATTTATCATTGGGTTGATGTAGCTAAAAAAGAATATGGGGAGAAATTTTACCTACGTGATGACCTGCCTGACTATTTAAACGGTATGAACTATATTGGTGATGATAAAGATCTGTCCCTGAGAAAGTACTTACATTATCGATATAATTATTATCGATATAGTGACTACCTTTTTAAGGTCGATATAGGTTTTCTTCTGCTCTATCTGTTGATTATACCTCCTTTTATCTGGGCCGTCTTTTTTTCACGCCGACAAGCACCATTAATTATCGACCGTGAACGACAAATTTTTTATACCTGGTATAAAGGCAAAGCCTATGCCGCTCGTTATCCACAAGTAGGCATGGCAGAAAAAACTAATATTATGTTCCTCAAAGTCTACGGCCTAGATGAGAACAATCAACTTATCGGGCGTGGTTTTATCCCTAACGTCAGCAGTTATACTTTTGCTTTTTTAAGTAGTGGCAATGATAAAGCGCTGGCAGTCGCCTTTATGGTGAAATTCTTATTAAACGGCAAAGAAGCGGTCAGTAAGGTGGATTATAAACGCCGTGAGCCGCTTATCTGGTGGAGTAAAGATAAAAGACCCGCCGATTTAGAGGCACAAATTCCGTTGATTTTGGCAGAATTGGATCGCTTAGGTCCCCCTGATGAAGATCTTTCCGAATGAAACAACGATTAAAAAACTTACTCAAAAAATGGTTTCCCACTATTCATCCACTGCCAGCCAAACGGCTGGCACGCTGGGAAAAAGAAATTCTGGCGGCACCACCGGATATCAAGAGTGAAGAAACCATTAAGCACGTGGAAATACTGGATCGCCTTAACGATAAGGAATGCTGGGTTAGAAATCCCCAGCGTCGCTTCCGAAGTATTACCTTAATTCCGGTAACACTAGGATTAATTACTAGCCTGTTATTAACAGTGAATGATTTTATAGAAGAGCGAAAAAGTGCTGAATCTAATCTTCATGATTGGATAGAGTTGGTAAAGGGAAAATATGGCGAAGAGTTTTATTTGCGCAATGATTTGCCCAATTATATGGAAGATGCCCGTTATATTGGTAACGATAAAGAAATCTCTCTGAGAAAATATCTGCATTATCGCTATAATTATTATAAATATAGTAATGATATTTTTTTAACTGATATGGCATTTTTGCTACTTTACCTACTGATTATTCCACCTTTTGTTTGGGGTGTGTTTTTTTCTCTCCGACAAGCACCATTAATTATCGACCGTGAACGGCAAATTTTTTACACCTGGTACAAAGGTAAAGCCTATGCCGCCCGCTATCCACAAGTAGGCATGGGGGAAAAAACTAATATTTTTTATCTCAAAGTGTATGGACTGGACGAAAATAATAACCTTGTCGGACGTGGTTTTATCCCTAACGTCAGCAGTTATTCTTTTGCTTTTTTAAGCAGTGGCAATGATAAAGGTTTGGCGCTGGCTTTTATGGTGAAATTTTTATTAAACGGCAAAGAGGCGGTCAGTAAAGTGGATTATAAACGCCGTGAGCCGCTTATTTGGTGGAGTAAAGATAAAAGACCCGCCGATTTAGATGCTCAAATTCCGTTGATTTTGGCCGAATTGGATCGCTTAGGTCCCCCTGATGAAGATCTTTCCGAATGAAACAACGATTAAAAAACTTACTCAAAAAATGGTTTCCCACTATCCATCCATTGCCAGCCCAACGGCTGGCACGCTGGGAAAAAGAAATTCTGGCAGCACCACCAGATATTAAGGATGCAGAAACCATCAAACATGTGGAAATATTGGACTATCTTGATGATAAAGAATGTCATATCCGCAATCCTCAACGCCGTTTTAGGAGCATAAACCTGATTCCAGTAACACTGGGGATTATTAGCAGCTTGGTATTAAACGTTAACAATTTTATCGAAGAACGAAAGAGTAATGAATCAGAAATTTATCGATGGGTTAATATAGCTAAAAAGGAATATGGTGAGAAGTTTTACTTACGCGATGATTTACCAGGCTATCTGAAAGATACACGCTATATTGGCAATGATAAAGAAATTTCACTAAGGAAATATTTATATTATCGATATACCTTTTATCCAAGTAGTTCCAGACTTCTCAAAATTGATATAGGTTTCCTGCTTCTTTACCTAATAATTATTCCACCGTTTGTTTGGGGAGTATTCTTTTCCCAGAGACAAGCTCCATTAATTATCGACCGTGAACGGCAAATTTTTTACACCTAGTACAAAGGTAAAGCTTATGCTGCTCGTTATCCACAAGTAGGCATGGCAGAAAAAACTAACATTCTTTTCCTCAAAGTCTACGGCCTGGACGAGAACAATCAACTTATCGGGCGTGGTTTTATCCCTAACGTCAGCAGTTATTCTTTTGCTTTTTTAAGTAGTGGCAATGATAAAGCTCTGGCGGTCGCCTTTATGGTGAAATTCTTATTAAACGGCAAAGAAGCAGTCAGTAAGGTGGATTATAAACGTCGTGAACCGCTTATTTGGTGGAGTAAAGATAAAAGACCCGCCGATTTAGACGCTCAAATTTCATTGATTCTGGCAGAATTGGATCGCTTAGGTCCCCCTGATGAAGAAGAAAACAAATGAAAAAACAGCGCCAATAGCGCTGCAATTACGGTGAATAATAAATTAAACCTGATACATTTTGCACAAATAATGGGAAACCGCATCATCAGCGTTTGAGCCAATCACTTCCATATCTGGCAAGATATCTTTCAAACGCTGGTGAGCATCCTGCATAATGCAGCCCTTACCTGCTACCGTCAGCATTTCAAAGTCATTCATGCCATCACCAAAAGCAATACAATCACTCAATTTATAGCCTATAGATTGGGCTACCCGCTCAAGTGCATGACCTTTCGACACCCCACCCGCCATCACTTCCAGGCAATTGCGCAACGAGAAACTCACATTGACTCTATCGCCCCAACGCATTTTGATTTTCTCTTCCAACACAACCAATAGATCATGATCTTCGCAGGTAAAATAAACTTTGCATACATCATCGGTTTTGAAGTTGTCACGCTCAAAAAGTTGATAATGAAACACGGATTCCTGAAAAAACTCTTTCTGCTCAGGGCATTCACGATTCATATACCAGTGATCATGGCAGTAATAATTCGTCAGAATATCAGCGTTATCAAACTCCATTAGACACAATTCATGCACAATCTCAGGATCAACATTGTGACTGAAAACCAGTTCACCCACAGCGTTGTGTACCCGAGCGCCATTGGAAGTGATCATATAGGCATCAATACCAAGAACATCTCGGATTTGCGCAACGTCTACATGATGACGACCAGTGGCAAAAATAAAATGAATGCCTTTATTGGTCAGTAAATTAAGGGTTTCCTTGGTGTAAGAAGTTAATTTGTGATCAGGGGACAGCAAAGTGCCATCTAAATCTGAAGCAACAATATGATACATAGTTATAGTTCCTATAATTGAATCAATTCCGGTCAAAAAAATCACAAATGGCATTAAGTGCCTGGCTACGTAATTTATCTTTTTCAAACAGGATCTCATGACGCGGCCCTTGAATAATCAAAGGTGACTGTCCTTCGATGAAATCCTTCACTTTGTTATGTGATTCACAAAAAGCCCGTAATTTCCAATTGTTAACGACCTTATCTTCACTGGCTTTTAAAATTATCAATGGTGTCTCAATTTCTCCGGCTTTTTCTATCAGCATGTCGCCAATCCAAATACTTTCCCGTATCCAGTGATATGTCGGACCACCTATACGTAATTCCGGATAATCCACGTAATAACGGAGGTAACGGCTATAACGTTCGTAACTGTGTGTCAGAAGGTTTATCGAATAAGGCAACGGACGCCATTTCCCAGTTAGCACTGCATAATGGTTACGCATATCCGGCCGCTTTTCAGCCCGGTTAACCAGGAAAGTCGCCAACCAACGTGGCATGGGAAAGTTAATACCAAACATAGGAGCACAAAGGGCTGCTGCATCAAATATCTGGCTGTGACGTAATAAAAATCCCCCTAATATTGCCGCTCCCATTGAATGGGCTAACGCATAACAGTGAGAATAATGACGAGGAAGAATTTCTTTTTCGATAAATATTTCAACGTCATTAATATAGTCATCAAATTTTTCTACATGCCCTTTTTGTGGATCTGCAAGCATCCTGCTGGATCGCCCCTGTCCACGATGATCAATAATAAATACGTCATAGCCAAGGTGATAAAAATCAAATGCCACTTCCGAGTATTTGATATAACTTTCACTACGACCTGGAAAGATAACAACCGATCTATAATTTTTTATTGTTGCACAAAAACGGACATAACGTATCAGTATATTATCTATACCGATAAACTCACACTCTTCCCTGACCTGCCAAAAGTCTAATAACGGCCCGTTGGCAAAAGCAGAGAACTGTGCCTCACGATTGAGCCAGCTTTCTTTTAACATTTCTGGCGTCATCAATTATCCTCAGACTATTCAAGCTCCTCTAGATGTTCACAAATTAAGGCCATAAAGACGTTACCAAAACGCTCCAATTTACGTTGCCCCACGCCGTTGATTAATAACATTTCATCAGCCGTAACCGGGCATTGTTCTGCCATTTCAATCAACGTGACATCATTAAACACAACAAAAGGCGGGATATTTTCTTCGTCAGCAATAGATTTCCGTAATCTACGTAACTTGGCAAATAGTTTGCGATCATAATTACCACTATATGATTTACTTTGCTGATTACGCCCTTTCAGATTCTGTATTCGTGGAACAGCCAGTTTTAGTGAAACTTCACCACGCAATATCGGACGCGCAGCTTCCGTTAATTGTAATGCAGAATAGTTGGCGATGTTTTGACTGATAAAGCCTAAATGAATAAGCTGCCGCAATACACTAATCCAGTGTTCCTGACTCTGCTCTTTACCGATACCATAAACCGGTAAATTATCATGTCGCATATCACGGATACGCTGATTATTCGCGCCTCTAAGTACTTCAACAATATAGACGATACCAAAGCGCTGTCCAACCCGGTAAATACAAGAAAGCGCTTTTTGGGCATCCACTAAACCATCATAATTTTTCGGCGGATCAAGGCAGATGTCACAGTTACCACAAGGGGTTTGCTTACTTTCACCAAAGTAGTTCAATAACACCAAACGGCGGCAAGTTTGCGCTTCGGCAAAAGCCCCCATCGCATTGAGCTTATGCCGCTCAATATCCTGCTGTGTACCCGCCTCTTTCTCTTCCAGACAACGGCGAAGCCATACCATATCCGCGGGATCATAAAACAGCACCGCTTCCGCCGGCAAACCATCACGTCCAGCACGTCCCGTTTCCTGATAATAGGATTCGATATTACGTGGAATATTGAAATGCACCACAAACCGAACATTAGGTTTATTAATTCCCATACCAAATGCCACGGTTGCCACCACTACCTGCAAATCATCACGTTGAAATGCATCCTGCACCCGCGCACGCTGGCTGTTGTCCAACCCGGCATGGTATGGCGCAACACTTAAACCACGTTTTTGTAAACGCTCTGATATCTCTTCAACTTTGTTACGGCTGTTGCAGTAAACAATGCCGCTTTTACCTTTTTGACCGCGAATAAATAGCCACAGTTGATCTAATGGTTTGTATTTTTCTATCAAGGTATAACGGATATTGGGACGGTCAAAACTGCTGATATGGATAAGTGGATTATTAAGATTCAGTAGTCGGACAATATCATTGCGGGTAGTTTCATCTGCGGTCGCCGTCAACGCAATGACAGGTAATGTCGGAAAGCGTTGCCTTAGCTGTCCCAACGCCCGATATTCCGGCCGGAAATCATGGCCCCACTGTGAAATACAGTGAGCTTCATCCACAGCCAGCATTGCGGGTTGCCATTCCAGAAGTTGTTCAAGGAAGTTATCCATCATCAAGCGCTCAGGGGCGATATACAGCAATTTAACCATTCCCTGACGGCAACGCCGGATTACATCAATTTGCTGTTCACGGGCCTGAGTTGAATTCAAGCAATCCGCCGCAACGCCATTTGCCCGCAGTTGATCCACCTGATCTTTCATTAAAGAGATCAACGGCGAAACAACCAAAGTTACCCCTTCCTGTACCAGCGCCGGAATTTGGTAACACAATGATTTACCGCCACCAGTCGGCATAATGACCAAACAGTCACGCCCTTCAAGAATGGTATTGATAACTTGTTGCTGGCCAGGCCGGAATTGCAAATAACCAAAGGTTTTCCGCAATACCTGCTCTGTCAGTGATATCGTATTAATGACCTCTGCGGTAGACACGCTTTTCCTCAACCATATTAAAAAATCACAGACGCTTTTCAAAACGTCTGGGCATTATGCTATCTCACTCTCGAAATAATTACAGCATGTCATTGAACATCATCTCGGTATAAAAGCAGGTTTAATTAAAGGTTACAGCCGATCAAAAATTCTCCCCCAATTCATCTTACTCATCCCAATGCAGCGCCATAACGCCGCATTTTTGACTGCTATTTAGACAAAAATAGAGTAAATCCTTACACTTACACAGTTGTTAATGATAATAATTTGTATTAATGTTATCAAAATTGAATACCCCAAAAGTCACCTGTCTAAGAGAATCGGAATGAATACCAGGAAAAAGAATGCTTATATTCGAAAGTTTCAGAATTAAGCGTACCGATTTGTTTCCAGTGTATAGCGACTATGTTGGATAGGATTTTTGATTATGAATAGGGATTGTTATCACCATGAGTTCACTACATATTAACTCTGATAATCACACTCTGCACCTCAACGCAGAGAACTGGCTCCATGCCAATCGCCACCTGGTGACAAAAATATTACGTGAGCTGTATCACGAAAAATTGATTAATCCTACCTATCATGGACAGCAACAGTATTCTCTGGCAATAGGTGACTACCAATACCATTTTCAAGCGGAGGCTTATCAGCTCGATCATATTGATATTGATGCCGCATCCGTAACCAAATTCAAGGAGAAACAATCTCAGCCGCTTGATGCCATTCAACTGATTATTGAGTTGTATTCGCTATTGGAAATCCCGGAAAAAATGCTGCCGATTTATCTCGATGAGATATCTAGCACCCTCTACGGTCACGCTTTTAAATATCAGTACAACCGACTGACAGCCCAAGATTTAGCTCATGCTGATTATCAAGTTGTTGAAACGGCAATGAGTGAAGGCCATCCGGTCTTTATTGCGAATAATGGCCGCATTGGTTTCGATGCCGATGATTATCAGCGCTATGCGCCTGAAAGCGCCAGCCCGGTGACTTTAATCTGGATCGCGGTTCATAAGAATAAAGCCACTTTCTCCGCGCTATCCGATCTCTCATACCAACAATTAATAGAAGAAGAGCTAGGGAAATACCTGCCGGCGCAATTTGAACGTCATCTTAATACGTTGGGATTATGTCCATCAGATTATTATCTGATGCCTCTCCATCCCTGGCAGTGGCAGCACCGTATTGCCATCAGCTTTGCGGCAGATATTGCCAATAATAATATTGTTTATCTTGGCGAAGGTCATGATCGCTACCTCGCACAGCAATCTATCCGTACTTTCTTCAATATTACTCAACCGAAGAAGAACTACGTTAAGACCGCCCTCTCGGTGTTGAACATGGGCTTTATGCGCGGGCTCGATCCACACAGCATGGTCACAACCCCATCAGTCAACGAATGGCTCAGTAACTTAGTCCATAATGACAGTTTCTTCCAACAGAAAGGTTTTACCGTATTACGGGAACGTGCTGCTCTCGGTTATTTCAATAACTACTTTGAATCAGCTATTAAAAAAGACAGTCCACATAAGAAAATGTTGTCAGCGCTGTGGCGCGAAAGCCCAATGACGCTGTTGAAAGATAACCAACGCTTGATGACAATGGCTTCATTGCTGCATGTTGATCATCAAGGTAATTCCGTCATTGCCGCTTTAGTAAAGGATTCAGGTTTAAAAGCAGAAGAGTGGGTGTCACGTTATCTCGATGCTTACCTTTCTCCATTATTGCGCTCTTTCTTCACCTATGATCTGGTGTTTATGCCACATGGCGAAAACCTAATGTTGGTATTGGATAATAACAGCCCGACAAAAATGTTGATGAAAGATATTGGTGAAGAAATTGCTATTTTGAATGGCGATCTTCAACTGCCTAAAGAGATTAATTTCCTACATGTCACTATCGAAGACGACATGAAGATTAACTATATCTTCCTTGATATTTTCGATTGTTTCTTCCGCTATCTGATTCCACTGTTGCAAAAAGATCTCAATCTACCAGAAGAGCATTTCTGGTCACTGGTTGCACGCTGTGTCCATAATTATCAATCACAACATCTACATCAGATTGAGAAATTCCGTAAGTTCGATCTGTTTAAGCGGGAATTTGTTCGTACCTGTCTGAATCGTCTGCAAATGGCGAATAATCAACAGATGATCGATCTCGACGATCGTGAAAAGAATCTCAAATTTGCCGGAACTTTAGTTAACCCGCTATACGCTTTACGCCATGAATACTCGGTTACTCTTCATCAGACCGAACAGCAATAAATAAAAATATCAACATAGATAAATACCAAAAGACTTAATTTGGGGATGTAATGAATAGTAAGAAAGTGATGTATCCGTTTTTGCAAAAGGATTTTATGATTAAAAAAACAGCTCTTGCAATGACTATACAGTTAGTACTGATGGGAAATAGTTATGCCATCACGGAAAGTGCGCAAAATACAAGCGATAAAACCACTGCCCAAAATGACAAGATACTCGTCACTGCTTCACGAGCAGAACATGAAGGCGTGACCGAAGACACCGGGATGTACAATACCACTTCGATGGTCACCGCCACCGGACTGAATCTTTCAGCGCGTGAAACGCCACAGACCGTCAGTGTCGTGACCAAACAACGTATGCTTGACGAAAATCTGGACAGTGTTAATAGCGTCATCGATAGCACAACCGGTATGAGTGTACGCCAGTTTGATAGCGATCGTTTCGGGTTTACTTCTCGTGGCATGAGCATCAATAACATCCTGCGTGATGGAGTTGCGACCTACTACGATACCCGCTTTAACTATGGTGACAATCTTTTAGATGCTGACCTGTTTGATCGTATCGAAGTGGTACGTGGAGCAGCCGGTTTGATGGTCGGCCCAGGCAATCCTTCGGCAGCCGTTAACCTGATTCGTAAACGTCCGACCCGCGATTTCCGTGGTGAATTCTCTGCCGGAGCGGGTTCTTGGGATAAATGGCGCACTGGCCTTGATCTCTCCGGTCCGTTAAATGACAGTGGCAACCTACGCGGGCGTTTCGTTACAGCCTATCAAGCGGCCAACTCCTTTATTGATCGCAATAACAACGAAAGATACCCGTTCTATGGCATTCTTGAAGCGGATTTGACAGAAAATACCTTGCTGACTATAGGCGTGGATTATCAACGTAATCACACCCGTGGCGGTATGTTCGGTGGTTTGCCGATCTACTTTGCAAACGGCAGCAAAACAGACTATAAACGCAGCGATAGCTATGCGCCTGATTGGGCTTTTTCAAAAGTTCGGACCTTCTCTACTTTCACCAGCCTGCAACATAACTTTGACAATGGCTGGAGTATAACGGGCACCTTTACTTACGATAATAACGCTTTGGACCAAAAAGTGCTGTGGGCGACAAGTTTTCCTGACCGTAGCACCAATATTGGTATGGTGCCAGGTAACATGACACTTATTGATGGCAGTCGCCGTCAGCAGAACTACGATCTACAGGTGAATGGTGACTACCGGTTATTTAACCGTACCCATCATGTCAGCTTCGGCTTAAACCATCAGCAACAGGATTTCCAAAACGATTACTTCAACGCAACCTGTATGCTTACACGTCCAAATAGCTGTCCAGGAATAGGTGACTTCACCTCTCCTGGCTGGCAATATCCTGAACCAGAGTGGAGTAATACGCGAACTTATGGCTCGAAAGGCCGTAATGAACAGACCGCAGGTTATGCAGTCACTCAGATTTCTCTGGCAGATCCATTGACCTTGATCCTCGGCGGTCGGGTAACCAGTTGGCAAACACGCGGTGATAATTTCAATACCCCACAGAATGCCAGCTATAGTGACGAATTTGTTCCTTACGGTGGGTTGATCTACAACATCACTCAAGACTTGTCGGTTTACACCAGTTACACCGAAATATTCAACCCGGAAAGCCACCGTGACCGCAATAATAAATTGCTTGCCCCAGTGTCCGGACAAAACTATGAAGTGGGTCTAAAAGGTGTCGTCTTCGATAACAGTCTTGATTACTCACTGGCAGTCTTTGAAATCCGTCAAGATAACCTGCCATTAGTAGATAACAATGCTCCGAGACTACCGGATCTCTCAATTCCTCGTTATACAGTGGATGGCACCAAAACCCGCGGGTTCGAAGCAGAAATTAGTGGTCAACTGACGGATAACTGGCGCCTATATACTGGTTACACGCAATTCCGGGCAACAGATCCTAATGGTGTACGAATCAATTCCAATACGCCAAACAGATTGTTTAAACTGTTTACCACTTACACCCTGCCAGGCGCGATGAGCAATCTGACCATTGGTGGCGGTGTTAACTGGCAGGATAAAACTTGGTTAACAGTTGATGGGCCTGGGAAGACATCCATGCAAGCGGAACAAAACAGTTTCGCGGTGATTAACCTGATGAGCCGTTATCAATTCACACCGGATCTCTCTTTGACGGTTAACCTGAATAACGTCTTTGATAAGACCTACTATACTCAGTTCGGCCAATATTCTCAGTATTACTATGGCGCACCTCGCAACATTGAAGCGATCTTGCGTTATAAGTTCTGAGTTTAAAGTCATAATGACACTGCGGACGGCGAACCTTATGTTTCTATTTATTTGAAGGAAGGCAAACAATGAAATTGAAGCGTTGCAAAGGGTTTGCCGTACCGCTGATGCTATTGATCAGTCTGTTGGCTGGCTGTGATAAGTCAGCCAGCACAAACAATGCACCGTCAGATAAGCCCGGCTATCCCAAACAAATTACTACCGCATTGGGTACGGCGGTGATTACACATCAACCTCAGCGGGTTGTCGCCCTCGGCGCGGGAGCGGAAGATATCGTACTGGATCTCGGTATCGTGCCGATCGGTATTGAATCCCATCGTTGGGGCGGAGATGAACAAGGCTATCTGCCGTGGTTTAAACAAGCGGTGCAACAGCGGGGCGGAACTTTACCCACCGTAATAGACATGTATCCTGAGTTGGACATTGAGAAGGTCATTAACCTTAAGCCTGATCTGATTGTGGCAACCCAATCAGGCATCACCCAAGAGGTTTATAACCATTTATCACATTTCGCCCCAGTGATCGCTTATCCTTCTCATCCCTGGCTTACGACACCACAACAACAAATTGAATTAATTGCTCGTGCGCTAGATAAGCAGTCGCAGGGAGAAAAACTCACCACCGAGCTGAATGCCACATTACGTGAGGCAAGCGATACCATCCCACATATCAACCGCTATACTTTCGCCTACATCAAAGCGGGTATCAGCAGTAATATGCTATCGGTATATGTCAAAGGCGATCCACGCGTCGATACCTTAGTCCATCTTGGTTTAACGCTACTACCATCGGTTAGCACACTGGCCGATCCCTTCGGCAGTTTCGCCGCCAATATAGGACTGGAAAATGCGGATTATCTTAATGGCGCTGATATCTTAGTAACTTGGTTCAATAATGAACAAGAACGTAAAGCAGTGGAAGCACAGCCGTTATTTCAGTCCATCCGAGCTGTACATCAGGGAGGTTATATTCCGCTAACCGACCAATCACTGGTTGTTGCTATGTCTTACGGTACACCGCTTAGTTTGCGCTGGGGTTTATCACAATTTATGCCGATTCTGGCAGAGGCAATTAAATCATCATGACAAATCCTAAACGCCGATTCCTACTGCTGCTTGGCTTAGGTCTCATGATACTACTGACCTTGATTTGTATTGTCGCCAGTCTGAGTCTGGGCGCCAAAACATTGCCACTCTCAACCATATGGCATCACTATTGGTTAGGCGACAGCGGCAGCTATAGCGATCTGGTCATCAATGCCCGCAAACCCCGCACGTTAATCGGCATTATGGCTGGCGCCGCACTGGCGCTTTCCGGGGCCGTAACGCAAGGATTGCTGCGTAATCCGTTAGCCGAACCGGGCTTACTCGGTGTTAACGCCGGAGCGGCTACGGTGGTTGTCAGTTTCTCTTTCATCCCCATGCTGGATGAACTTCCGCGCTTCTGGACAGCATTTATTGGCGCAAGTCTGGCTACATTGCTGTTCTACCTGCTCAGCGGCGGACAACGTAATAGCAATCCGGCACGCATGGTATTAACCGGCGCCGCCATTAACGCCTGCTTATTTGCTTTTGTGCAAGGCGTTGTATTAATGAATGCCCATGTATTGGATAACTATCGCTTCTGGACCATTGGATCGCTCAGTGCAATGTCTCTGGCAGAAGCAAGTTCACTGATACCTTATCTGTTATTTGCCTTGATATTGACCCTTTCACTCAGCTCTTCCCTGAATGTAATGGTGTTTGGTGAAGGTATCGCCAGTTCGCTTGGCGCTAATGTTGCCCGCACCCGCGTATTGTCACTTATTTCTGCCACCATGCTGGCGGCGGTGGCTACCGCGATGGCGGGACCTATTGCCTTTATCGGCTTGGCTGCGCCTCACTTGATGCGGGCTTTAGTTGGCAGCGATTTCCGCTGGCTACTGCCCTATTGCTTGTTCGCTGGGCCTTGCCTCTTGCTCACTTCCGATATATTGGCACGGTTGGTAATAGCCCCCGGGGAGATCATGGTGGGAATTATCACTGCGGGAATCGGTGGGCCGTTGCTCTATCTGGTGATTAAAACCCATCGTGGAGTTAATTATGTCGCAGATTAACCTATCTAGACCGGCAAAAACTCGAACCTTTATGTTGGGAACCGCTGTTTTTCTTGTACCTCCACAACGGACTCAAAGAGCCATCTTATTGATATTGTTACTGCTTGCAGCGCTGTTTTATCTCTCTCTGGCATTGGGTAAGCAAGGTATCGATACCCCGTGGCTAGCAACCTCAACTCCTTATCAGGAATTTATTCTCACACAGCTACGCTTACCCCGCGCATTAGTGGCTATCGGCGCAGGTGCAACTCTGGCACTCTCAGGTTCACTTTTCCAACTGACAACCCGCAACGCACTCGGTAGTCCAGATATTATCGGCGTTAATGCCGGCGCTGCTGCTGGCATAGTCGCCACATTGATCATCTGGCCGGGAGTATTGCCGATTCCTTTAGGTGCGCTGCTAGGGGCCAGCTTTGCAGTATTATTGGTCTACGCCGGGAACATTAGTCGCTCTGGACAAATGCAGACAACCAAGATTGTCATCTCCGGGATTGCTATCGCCGCTCTCTGCATGGCATTTGTTAATTTCGCTATTTCGAATGTACGTCTTGAGCAAGCACAGCAACTCGCTTCACTGCTGCACGGCAGCCTCGCCAACCGAGGTTGGCAAGATGTTGGGTTAATTTATGGAACGATACTGTTTGCCCCTTTTCTCTTTTGGTTAGGACGGCAATTAAACTACGTCAATCTCGGCTATGAAGTTGCTAATACGCTCGGAGTACCAGTCCGTACAATTCAGCTTATGAGTCTATTACTGGCGGTACTACTGGCCTCTATGGCGGTACTGGTTGTCGGGCCAGTGGCGTTTATCGCACTTTCCGCGCCGCAAATTGCCCGCCGCCTGGTACGGGCAAAAGGCGCTGCTCTGTTCTGCTCCGCATTGGTGGGAGCATTACTACTACTCGCTTCCGATTTAATTACTTTGCTACTTCCTACTTCGGCACGTCTGCCAGCAGGCGTTATCACCGCAGGGGTAGGCGGTGTCTATTTGATGTATTTGCTGTACGCTGAATTAAGGAGGACAAAGTAATGTCACTTGAGATGAATTCCTCAACTCGCGCTTCACGATTGACTGCCCAAGATCTTTCGCTGGCATACGGAAAAAAGACGATTGTTGAGTGCTTGAATATTGCTATTCGTGATGGTGAATTCAGCGTCATCATTGGCCCAAATGGTTGTGGAAAATCGACCCTGCTACGCGCCATTAGCCGAGGTATCACCCCACAGCACGGTGAAATTCTGCTCGATGAGCGCAATATTCGACATTACAAACCCAAAGCGGTAGCACGTGAGCTATCTCTGCTAACACAAGGGGCAGTCATCACCGAAGCGTTGACCGTATACGATTTGGTTTCACGTGGGCGTTACGCTCATCAATCTTTTTTACGACAGTGGTCAGCAGAAGATGAACAAGTCGTTAATGAAGCTTTACATGCCGTCGAACTCCAGGATATGTCACATCGGTTAGTGAGTGAACTTTCCGGCGGCCAGCGTCAACGCGCCTGGTTTGCAATGACATTGGCACAGCAAACACCGATCGTACTGTTAGATGAACCGACCACTTATCTGGATATCACTCATCAGATTGAAATGCTCGATCTCTGTCAGCGCCTACATTTACAGGGAAAAACGTTGGTGCTGGTACTGCACGATATCAACCTGGCACTACGTTACGCTTCACATTTAATTATGATGAAGGATGGTAAAATTTATGCCGAAGGGGTACCAGAAGAGATTATCAACGAACAGAGTATCGCCGATGTGTTTGGTCTCCCTTGCCGTATTATTTGTGATCCAGAATCAGGTAAACCATTGATTATTCCCAAATATAACCCCGTCTGAGCCGGGAATGAGCTGCCTATATTGCTGTATTAACAAGCAATATAGGCGCCAAAAAGATTTACTACTTGATAATGACAATGATAATAATAATTATTATCATAATTATATTTACAATGATTAGTCATATGTAAGATACTACAATCAGGCAGTATGAACATGTAAACAGGGAGTTGGTGGTGTCAAATACAAACAATTCAATTACCCCTTTAACCACAGTGGTAATTGAAGATATTATCCAGTTATTTGAACAAACGTTTAGCCATTTTACTGCCACCATGAGAGTAAATGCAGATAATATCCCTGCTGCCAGCATGAGTTTTCTCCAATGGTCAGATACAAAGAAATTTCCGGTATTAATTCAACGCTATCAGGATGAATATTACGGTGACAACAATATAAAACCTAACCAAAAAGCGCTGTATTCTTTATGGGCGCAATGGTATTTTGGTTTGGTTATTCCCCCAATGATGTTAATGTTGCTGGAATATCCACAAGCAGTGGATACCCATTACAATCTTTTTCGGGTTGAATTCCATGACAGTGGCAGGCCAGATATTGTTTACTATAATTTAACTTGGTTGAATGAAGCGCCTTCATCATTACTCCATCGTCATTATTCTCTGTTGGATCGACATATTATTCCTGTATGTGAAAAGATCGAATCATATCAAGGGATAAATGGACGGCTCCTATGGAATAATATCGGTTATATTATGCATTGGTATCTTGCTGAATTCAGCACAAGAATAAATAGCAAGTTATATCAAGAGATTATAAATGGTCTTTTCATGGAGCCACAACTACCTGACGGTAGAGATAATCCACTTTATCGTACTGTTATCTTACGCCATAACAATATGCAACGTCGCACTTGTTGCCAAAGAAATAAACTGCCTGGCGTCGGTAATTGCCATGATTGCCCTTTGGAATCCAAGGTAGAAAGCAGACACTAACATTCTATTCTATAATTTTTAATTCTTATCTGTTCCGGCAGAAAGAGATTATTATGATTTAATCGCGCTACTATTCAACAGTTATTTAATCTAACCAAATACTACACATAATAAAATCAACTATGTTGGGCAATAACCAAATAATAACCTATATATGAAATAATAAGGACATATAATGTACGGAGACACTCTGCTATTAGACCATTCACTCACAAAAGATAGTCATATGACGGACGAAGATTTTTCCAGATATTTCTTAAATATGCATAGTGCTGGAGACTATCTCGATGACGCTTATAATGTCATTACCAGAATAAAGAGAATATTACAGCAGGTGGATAAGCCTTTCAGTGGGATATTGCCCAATGAGTTATCTCCACTATTTTCTAAAGTGAATCTAGATCTCCCCCTTACCTCTTTAAACCAGGCTTTAGATGAATTGCAGCAACTTTATATTAAAGATGCTGTTTATTTTCATCATCCAAAGTATGTGGCTCATCTTAATTGTCCATTGGTATTACCCGCCGTTCTGGCTGAAACCATTATTGGCGCGATTAATTCCTCATTGGATACCTGGGATCAAAGCGCTGGCGGGACACTAATAGAGCAAAAAGTTCTCGACTGGACACGAGATAAAATGGCATTAGGTACAAATGCCGATGGTATCTTTACTAGTGGCGGCACCCAATCAAATCTGATGGCAATGCTACTAGCACGGGACCATTTTTGTCATCAGCGCGATCCTGAACATAAAAATCAGCTACATGGTCTGCCGGCGGATTTCCATAAACTGCGTATTTTTACCTCGACAGTCAGCCATTTCAGTACACAAAAGGCTGCCGCTATCCTTGGTTTGGGATACAACGCCGTGGTTTCTGTTCCTCATGACAGTGAGTTCCGTATGGACCCTCAAGCATTGGAACAAAACATTAGCCAATGTATCGCACAAGGCAACATTCCTCTCGCCATTGTCGCTACGACCGGCACCACGGATTTCGGCAGTATTGATCCACTTCACCCTATCGCTGCTATCGCCAAGCAGTATGGTATCTGGCTACATGTGGACGCGGCATACGGATGCGGTTTACTGGTTTCGCCTCGTCGCGCTTATCTACTGGAAGGCATCAATTTAGCGGATTCTGTCACGGTGGATTACCATAAGTCATTCTTCCAGCCAGTCAGTTGCAGTGCTTTCTTCGTCAAAAATAAGAAACACTTATCCCATCTGACTTATCATGCCGAATATTTGAATCCGCTAAGTGCGTTACAAGAAGGCACACCCAATCTGGTCAATAAAAGTATCCAGACAACTCGTCGTTTTGATGCATTGAAAATGTGGCTGACATTACGAATTATGGGCGCAAAACGACTTGGACAAGCTTTTGATAAAGTAGTCGATACCGCTCAGGATGCCTATCGGTTAATGGCGCAGAATCCCTATTTTGAACTTATCCATTATCCAGAGTTAAGTACTTTGGTTTTCCGTTTTATTCCTAAACAAAAATTACCCGCTACAGATATTGATGCCGTCAATGCGGCCATTCGTAAGGCGCTATTCCGTGAAGGCAATACCGTCATTGCGGGTACCAAAGTCAATGGCAGACAATATCTGAAATTTACTTTCCTTAACCCGGCAACAAACCAGCAACATTTACAAGAAATTGTGCACAACATTGTAATGCACGGAAATGATTTTCTGGCAACCCATAATAACAACTAAACGAAGATTAATACTGTTCACCAGGAGAAATTATGACAACTCGCCTTTATGATTTTATCGCCATTGGCATAGGCCCTTTTAATCTCGGACTGGCTTGTTTAACTCAGCCGCTAAAAGACGTTCATAGCCTGTTCATCGATCAAAAACCGGGCTTTGACTGGCATCCGGGAATGATGATGGAAAACTCCACCATGCAAACCCCATTTATGTCAGATCTAGTGACCTTGGCATCACCCACGCACCCACTTAGCTTCCTTAATTACATTAAGCAGAAAGGAAGAATATATTCCTTTTATATCCGAGAAAGTTTTTTCCTGATGCGTAAGGAATATAACCAATATTGCCAGTGGGCGGCAGAACAGTTATCCAATTTACGCTTTAACACACGCGTTGATAGCATCAGTTATGATGAAGACGCTTCGCTATATACACTACATTGTTCAGATACGTTAACTGGACAACAACACCAATTTATTTGTAAAAAATTGGTATTGGGTACCGGGCCTTCACCTTATATTCCAAAGTGCTGCCAACCCTTCTCTGATCAGATGGTGACATCGGGTAATTACTTGAAGAGCAAAGAAGCCTTACAACAAAAGCAATCTATTACCGTTCTGGGTAGTGGGCAAAGTGCAGCGGAGATTTTTTACGATTTACTCAGCGATATCGATAAATTCAATTATCAGCTTAATTGGCTTACCCGTTCACCACGTTTTTTCCCGCTGGAATATACCAAACTGACTCTGGAAATGACCTCGCCAGAATATGTAGATTATTTCTATAGTCTCCCGGGAGAAAAACGTGATGCATTAAATCTGTCCCACAAACAGCTTTATAAAGGTATCAACAGTTCATTAATCAACGATATTTTCGATTTAATGTATACCAAACGATTAAACGGTGAATTAAACGTTAATTTATATACTAATAGTGAATTACAACAAGTTAGCCATGCTAACAATGGCCGTGACCTAACATTGGCATTATTCCAACACGAGCAGGAGAAAGCATTTTCTCTCGATACAGAAGGGGTCGTTCTGGCAACCGGCTATCAATACCAAATTCCAACTTTTATTGAAGGTATACGTCACCTTATCCATTGGGATGAAAAAGGACGTTATGCTGTACAACGTAATTATAGCATCGATCAGAGCAACACCATTTTCATACAGAATGTGGAGTTACATACCCACGGTTTCGTCACGCCGGATCTGGGAATGGCCTGTTATCGCAACTCCTGCCTGATTTATGAAATTACCGGTATTGAACATTACCCGATTGAGAAAAGTATTGCTTTCCAGCAGTTCAGCGTCGACACCGAAGGAGCATGCTAATGTCCGTCTTTAATCCTACGCTATTTGAAAAATCCTTGCCTGAAATAGGCAGTTTTGCATTACGTCCACTGGATCTAGAACGGGATATTCCCATATTAACTGACTGGGTTAACCGGGATTACGCTCATTATTGGGGAATGCAAGATAATACCGAACAACAAGTATGGGAATTTTATCATGATTTAGAATCCCGCCATCCGGGCAGTGTATTTATTGGCATCTATCAGGAACAACCTGCTTTCCTATTAGAGTGTTATCGCGCACAAGATGATCTGATTGGAAAATATTATCCAGCACGCCCAGATGATATGGGAATGCATATTCTGGTTGCCCCGCCGCAAGAAAAAATCAGGCATTTCACTTGGGGAATTTTCCAAACCATCATGGCCTTTATTTTCAGCGATCCTGCCGTGGCTCGAATTGTGGTTGAACCTGATATACGCAATGAGAAAATTCACAAGCTTAATCTGCGGGCGGGTTTTGTTTATCAGAAGACATTGGGATTACCTCATAAAACAGCCAAATTAGCCTTTTGTACCAGAGAACAGCACCAGATTGCGTTACAGCGGGAATACCAAGCGACAACATCAACCCCCCCGGGTTCATTGGTGACAAATGCCACACATTTGCAACCCGCCGTCTGGAAAAAAGTTAATCGTCTGCACTTGTGTAAAGCGATTTCTGAATTTTCACATGAATGTTTACTCACGCCTCAACAGTTAACTGAAAAAACAGACAGTGACGGATATCACCATTACCGTTTGGATAGTTACCGTTTGAATAGTGCTGACCATCTGGTGAGCTATACTTTCCGGGCGCGGCGCATGGCTCTGGATCACTGGCTGATTGATGCCGATTCGCTACAGAAACATGCCAACGGGGAAATAGCAGAACTCGATTCCTTACTCTTCATTATTGAGTTCAAACAACAACTTGGCATTAGCGATGTTGTCATGCCCACCTATCTGGAAGAAATTACCAGTACTCTCTATAGCAGCGCTTTTAAGCATAACAGAATCGGTATCAGTGCAATGGATCTCGTGAACACCGATTTTCAGGCGTTGGAAGGAGAGATGATGGAAGGACACCCCTCTTTCGTCGCCAATAATGGCCGGATTGGTTTTGATATCGGTGATTTTCAGAACTTTAGTCCCGAAGCCGCCTCTGCTATGCATTTAGTATGGCTGGCCGCACATAAGAGCAAAGCTCATTTTGCTTGTATAGAGCAACTCAACTATCAACAGTTGCTGGAACAAGAGCTAGGCACAGCCACAGTCACTGAATTTAACCAGCGGTTAATCGCGCTTAACCTTAATCCAGAAGACTATTTCCTGATGCCAGTTCACCCCTGGCAATGGCAGAACAAGTTGGCATCAATATTTGCGCCTGATATCGCTAATCAGAAATTGGTCTATCTTGGTATTGGTACTGATACCTATCAGGCGCAACAGTCAATCCGTACCTTATTCAATCGCACTCATCCTCAGCGATATTACGTGAAAATGGCGTTATCTATCCTGAACATGGGATTTATGCGCGGTTTATCACCTTATTACATGGCGACGACACCGGGCATTAATGACTGGCTATTCGATTTGGTAACACAAGATCCGATCTTGCAACATTATCGTTTTAAAATTCTACGAGAAGTCGCCAGTGTTGGATTCAAAAACAGCTATTACGAGCAAGCAATCAGTAGTGATACGCCTTATAAAAAAATGATGGCGGCACTGTGGCGAGAAAACCCATTGCAACTCATTGAACCTGGGCAACAAGTGATGACAATGGCTGCGTTATTGCACAGTGATCAGCAAGGGAATGCCCTGTTGCCTGCGTTAATTTCAGCATCCTGCCTGTCCACTCAAGAATGGTTGCGCCGCTATTTAGAGAGTTATCTTGCGCCACTGTTACACTGTTTGTACGCTTATGATCTGATGTTTATGCCACATGGCGAAAACATCATCATGGTATTGGAAAACCATATTCCACAGCACATCTTCATGAAAGATTTGGCTGAAGAGATTCTGGTCATGAATCCCGACGCTGATTTACCGGAAAAAGCGAGTCGAGTCAAAGTGGACATGCCAGAAGATATGAAAACACTGACCATCTTATCTGATGTGTTTGATGGTATATTCCGCTATCTGGCTGCCATACTGGATGAACAGGGTGACTATTCACAAGATCTTTTCTGGCAAGCCGTAGCAGATTGTATTTTAAGCTATCAGCACAACCATCCCGAATTGCGTGAACAATTTGTGCGTTACGATCTGTTTACACCGGAGATTAAACGCTGCTGTCTAAACCGCCTGCAAATCGCGAATAACCGCCAGATGCTTGATTTAGCTGATCCGGCTCAAAGTTTACAGTTTGCTGATAATCTGATTAACCCAATTGCCAAATTTGGTCATTCGTAAAATAGAGCTATCAATGAGCATGGAAAACGGTGCCTCATCCGTAACATGCTCACTATTCTATTAAGGCAGTACCTACAGTACTGCCTCAGACCGCTGACAAATGTTTGCTGTTAAAAATGTCGTATGCTTGCTATGATGAAAAAATAGCCAAAGGAGGACGGCATGACTACAAAAACTCGTATTCAGTCACGACTGAAACGCTCAAAGCGTTATGTTTTCACTCGTGACGATTTCAAAGATCTCTCAGGCTACGATCAGGTTGGTAGAGCACTTCGCGAACTGGTGAAAGAAGGGCAATTACTGAAAGTGGGTTATGGGATCTATACCAAAGCGCGGCAAAACGCGATTACCGGGAAGTTAATGCCTGCGGCACCCGGTGGTTCCGCTGCGGTGGTGATTGAAGCACTGGAACTTCTGAAAGTGGATTATCGCCTGGTAGGGGCCAGCAGTGCCTACAATAACGGTAAATCCACTCAGATCCCCGCTTCGCTGGAAATCAAAACTTCACCGCGTTTTAAGAGAATCTTGTCAGTAGGGAACAGCAAATTAAATGGATGATTTAACAAAATTATTCCCTGATGTTGCGGATGCGTTGGGGATTGAATCTGTCGCAATTGTAGAGAAAGATCATTACATCGTTGAATTGTTGCGTCTACTCGGGCCTTTGACCTTTTATACCCATCAACTGGTTTTTTCCGGAGGAACTGCGCTGTCGAAAGCGGGAATATCCTTGAACAGGATGTCAGAAGATGTGGATATCAAGTTGGTTCCTGTCGCTGATTTCTCACAACAATACTCCAGGAATCAGCGTAAAAATATCCGTAAAGATATTATTCAGGTAATTACTGAAACGATTATGGCTTCGGGTACTTTTCGTTTTGATGAAGAGCATCCTAAAGTCACTCGGGATGAATATCGTTACAATGAGATTCCAGTGCGTTACCCGCAAGTATACGCACAAGCTCCCTGCTTACGACCATTTATCAAACTGGAATTGATGGAAACGGAGTTGCTTGAAGCGCCGGAAGCTCGTGATATTCGTTCACTGATAACAGATTTGACGAACAAGGGCGAAGTGGTGGGCGCTTTTCCATGTGCCACCATCGCCAGTACACAGGCTGAAAAGCTGATTTCTATGATACGCAGAACAGCTGCAAGTATGCGGCATCTGGAGCGTGGAGTGGATAAGTCACTGGTACGCCATATCTACGACAATTTTTGTATTGTCAGAGAAAAAGGATCTGATATCCCTGTATTAAAGCGCTTTGTACAGGAATGCATTAAGCAGGATATTGAACGTTACGGTAACCAGTACCCACAGTTCTGCGAATCTCCCATTGAAGAACTAAAAATGGGGCTGGAAGAGTTAGTGAATAATCCTGTTTATAAAGAGCGCTATCAACAATTCGTCGTGCCAATGGTGTTTGATGAACGTCTGGTCTCATGGGAAGAAGCCTGTACCTGTTTCCGCCGAACGGCATTAGATGTGCTTGATGCATAGAGCCAGGGATATGCTCGGATGTTGGTATCTTATCCGACAGTGTTTGTCCTGATTCGAGTCCCAAAACCAAGCGTGACGAAAAAAAAGCACAGATCCGTTTCAGCTTACCTATAGTTGTATTCAATTATGTTTATTCAGATTATTACCAGACATTCCTTATGAACTGGCAAGGTTAGCAATAAAAGCATAATATTAACAAGCCATTAACCATATAAAGTCACATTGGTAACATATATCTTTATTTAGGAATAAAATTAAATGTCTACAACACTACTAACCCTGGAAGAAGCCCGGCAAGTGATTGGTCATGCTTTTGTTCACGATATGCCTTTTAACCAATTATTAGGACTTGAACTAATCCGGTTTGAACAAGATTACGTAGAAATACAATTCCGTAACCAAAGTAAACTAGTAGGTAATATCGCACAAAAAATTTTACATGGTGGTGTCATTGCCTCAGTGCTGGATGTATGTGGTGGATTGGTCTGTATCGGTAACGCCTTGACCCGTCTGGTACCGGCATCACTAGAAGAATTAGAAAAACGATTATCAATAATGGGAACAATTGATTTACGCGTGGATTACCTACGGCCTGGCCGCGGTGAACTATTTACCGCCACCAGTAGCATTATCCGTAATGGCAACAAAGTTTCTGTCGCCAGAGCAGAACTACATAATGAGCAGAGAGCCCATATCGCCAGTGTAACGGCGACCTATCTGGTAGGATGACAATATAATTTTAATCGCTTGCGTAATATTCAGCCCGGTGACATATTATTTTCATGTTAACGGGCTAAAAACCCATGACACTCTTTCCACCTTTATTAGCATCAGGACGATATGAATAAGCCACAAACTACCAAAGGAGTACTGTACGCTTTCAGTGCCTGTTTTATCTGGGGAATCGCGCCAGTTTATTTTAAACATATCCAGCAAGTACCTGCTGACGAAATCCTGACCCATCGTATTATTTGGTCATTTTTCTTTATGTTGCTATTGCTAACATTAACTCGTCACTGGTCACAGGTAGCCAAGGTTTTCCGTCAACCTAAAAAAGTATTATTTCTGGCCGTAACGGCCACTGTCGTCGCCTGTAACTGGCTGATCTACATCTGGGCGGTGAACCACGGTCATATGCTGGAAGCTAGCCTAGGTTATTTTATTAGCCCATTGGTTAACGTTTTATTCGGTATGCTGTTTCTCAGTGAGCGTTTCCGACGCATGCAATGGGCTGCTGTTATTCTGGCCTTCACCGGCGTGTTAATCCAGTTATGGCAATTTGGTTCTATACCGGTCATTGGATTAAGTTTGGCCGTCACTTTTGCCCTATATGCCCTGCTGCGTAAGAAGATGAATGTTGACGCTCAAACGGGCATGACGATTGAAACACTGTGGTTACTGCCGATTGCCGCCATTTACCTATTTGGTTTTGCCAACACCCCAACTAGCGATTTGAGTAATAACTCAGCAACTCTCAATTTATTTCTGATTGCCGCAGGCATTATTACTACTGTGCCATTACTGTTATACACGGAAGCCGCTGCCCACCTGCGTCTCTCCACACTCGGATTCTTTCAGTATGTCGGCCCAACGCTGATGTTCTTGCTAGCAACCTTGGTTTATGGTGAACACATAGGCACTGACCGTCTGATTACTTTCGGCTTTATCTGGGCTGCATTGGTGCTGTTTACACTGGATGCAGTGTATACACAGCGTAGATCGCAGAGATAGTAAATTAATGAAAATAACCATCAGATTAGCCAATACCACCGAACAGATCGCACTTGAAGCTCTGCAATTACGGGCGTCTCTTATGTGGGAAGAAGATAGAGAATTATTACTAGCAAATCCCCACATGATAGAACTGCCTATAGAGCATATTGAAGCAGGGTATGTTTATGTTGCAGAACAAGCTAGCGTAATTCTAGGGTTCAGTGTTGTATTGCCTCAATCTGATGGAAATGCTGAACTTGATGGATTATTTGTTGAACCGACCTTTTGGTATCAAGGCATTGGCGAGCAATTGGTGCAAATCGCATTGAATGATCTTCATATAAAAGGCAAAGCATCATTACAGGTGATGGCTAATCCGCAAGCAGAAGGGTTTTATATTGCCCTTGG
Organism: Photorhabdus hainanensis; assembly: GCF_018448965.1. NCBI lineage: Bacteria > Pseudomonadati > Pseudomonadota > Gammaproteobacteria > Enterobacterales > Morganellaceae > Photorhabdus > Photorhabdus hainanensis. The sequence goes on from NZ_RCWD01000002.1 coordinate 161,502, forward strand.
ATTTAAACACTTGGGAAAAGAATATACTCAGTTAGGAACAGCAATTCGTATGATTAAATACATACGATGAGATAAACTAATTTTATTTTGTAAATTAATGCCTTTTATCGTCACATCTATTTTATCTTTAATAATCAAATACTTTTTTTCAAAAAAATATTTTGACTTAATTCATCCTGTTTTCACATTTAATATAAAATTGTAGGATTAAGGTTAATAATATTTCAATTAAAGAAATTAAAACCTAGACTACATTAAAGATAGAAAACAATAATAAAATCTTATTTTAAAACAAAAAGCAATCCAATTTATATAGCCAATCAGAGATTATATAAACCATATAGAAAAGCATTTTAGCATTAATGTTAAGATTGTTTCCACTCAATAATCAATTTTTTAAAATAAAACCCAATACTTCACAAAAACATTATTAAATCATTATCGTATTATCTCTGTTATAGCCGCTATAATACAATTATTACAGCGGCTATATATTAAAGCCAATTCTTGCGCTTAAAATAGAGATACGGTGCAAGACCGGCAGCAATCATTAAACCAATTGCGCCCGGATAACCAAATGTCCAATGTAACTCCGGCATAAATTCAAAGTTCATACCATAACTGGACGCCACCAGCGTTGGCGGCAGGAATACCACAGAGACAACCGAGAAGATTTTGATAATCCGGCTCTGCTCAATATTGATAAAACCCATTGCCGCCTGCATCAAGAAATTAACTTTCTGAAACAGGGATTCATTATGTGGCAATAGCGATTCAATATCCCGCAATATTTCACGGGCCTGCTCCAGTTGATCACCCGGCAAACGTGCTCGCCTCACCAAGAAGTTAAGCGCGCGCTGAGTGTCCATAAGACACAAGCGAACTTTCCAGCCGATATCTTCCTGTTCAGCAAGACTGGATAAGGCAATATCAAACTCATCACCCTGTTTCCCTTCCATAATGACCCGGCTCAGGGATTCCAGCACACTGTAAATATTTTCGATAACATCAGCCAACTGTTCGATCTTGGTTTCAAACAGATCCATCAGCACTTCATAAGCATTGCCATCAACTAATGTCTGATTACGAGCACGCATACGATACAATCGGAACGCAGGGAGCTCCCGCTCTCGCAATGTATAGAGACGACCATCACGAATAGTAAATGCAACTGTTGCGTTGCCAGCATGGTCTTCCGCGTCTTCAAAGTAGAAAAACGAGTGAACGTGTATCCCGTCTTCATCTTCAAAAAAACGCGCCGACGCCTCAATGTCATCCAGTTCCGGTCGGGTTGCCAGAATTTGGCCTAATTCGTTTTGAACTTGCAGCCTATCTTGCTCTGCCGGTTCAACCAAATCTACCCATAAGGAATCAGATAACTTTTCTCCCTCTTCAAATTCAAGACGGAGCAGGCGATTATTCTCTAACTTAAATGCGCTCAGCATGTATCATAAGTCTCCTTTACTCCCTACGTGATCGTAAGGCGCGAATGTTACGCTTAGAAGAAAAAGCCTGTCAACATTCAACCTGGATATTATTTCTAGACCATTTCAAGTCTGGCATAAGCAGCAACCAGCCACTTAATCCCTTCCCCTTGAAACGCGATTTGCAATCGGCTATGTTCACCACTCCCCTCCATATTGACAATGGTTCCTTCACCAAATTTAGGGTGACGAACACGTTGTCCAAGGGCATAACCGCTATCATTGGCACTGATAGGCGTGCCCAACCGACTATGGCTAACTGGACGAGATACTGTCGCTCGTAACCGAACTTCTTCAATACATTCTGACGGCAGTTCCCCAATAAAACGAGATGGCCGATGATAAACCTCTTTACCATATAAACGGCGACTTTCAGCATAAGTGATGGTCAGCTTTTCCATTGCTCGTGTCAGACCCACATAAGCCAAGCGACGCTCCTCTTCCAGACGTCCACCCTCTTCAATCGACATCTGGCTTGGGAACATGCCTTCTTCCATGCCAACAATAAATACTTGTGGGAATTCCAGTCCCTTAGCCGAATGTAATGTCATTAGTTGCACTGAATCCTGATAGGCATCAGCCTGCCCTTCTCCCGATTCCAACGCGGCATGGGAAAGAAACGCCTGCAATGGCGTCAAATCTTCATCCTCTTCCTGATAGCTAAACTGGCGAGTCGCGGTGACAAGTTCTTCAAGGTTTTCAATACGCGCCTGCGCTTTTTCACCTTTTTCCTGCTGATACATCGCTCGCAGGCCAGAATCACGGATAACCCTGTCAGTCTGAACATGCAATGGCATCTCTTCAGTTTCTGTCGATAACGCGTCAATCAGTTCAATAAAACGTTGTAAGGAAGCAGCGGCACGCCCGGCCAGCACTTTCTCTTGCAGCAATATCTGGCAACAGTCCCACAAGGTTTGCTGCCGCTCCCGCGCCGCCTGGCGCACAATATCTAACGTTCTGTCACCAATACCACGAGTGGGCGTATTCACTACACGTTCAAACGCCGCGTCGTCATGGCGATTGGCGATCAGACGCAAGTAAGACAGTGCATCTTTAATTTCCTGACGTTCAAAGAATCGTTGACCACCATAAATACGGTACGGCATTGACGCCTGTAACAGAGCCTCTTCCAATACACGAGATTGAGCGTTGCTGCGGTAAAGTATGGCGCAATTTTTCAGAGCGCCCCCATTTTCAAGCCAGTTTTTTATCCGGCTAACCACATAGCGGGATTCATCCAGTTCATTGAATGCACAATAAAGGGAGATTGGTTCACCCTCTACGCCATCAGTCCACAGATTTTTACCCAAGCGATCACTGTTATTGGCAATCAATGTATTGGCAACTTTCAAAATATTACTAGTGGAACGGTAATTTTGCTCCAAACGGATAGTTTCCGCACCAGAAAAATCTTTCAGGAAACGCTGAATATTCTCAACTTGCGCACCGCGCCAACCATAAATAGATTGATCATCATCCCCGACAATCATCACTTTGCCTGTTTCCCCTGCCAACAGATGAATCCAGGCATATTGAATACTGTTAGTGTCCTGAAACTCATCCACCAGAATATTAGTAAAACGGCCACGGTAATGTTGCAGGATCTGAGGTTTATTCAACCACAACTCATGCGCTCGCAGTAAAAGCTCGGCAAAATCCACTAACCCGGCCCGATCACAAGCCTCCTGGTAAGCTTGATAAATTTTCTGCCATGTCGCCTCAACAGGATTGCCATAACTTTCAATATGCTGTGGCCGCAATCCTTCATCTTTTTTGCCATTGATATACCACATGCCTTGACGAGCGGGCCATTGTTTATCATCCAAATTCATCGCTTTGATAATGCGCTTAAGCAGACGATGTTGATCTTCGCTGTCAAGAATCTGAAAATCCTGTGGCAAATTGGCATCCAGATGATGCGCTCGTAACAAACGATGAGCCAAACCGTGGAACGTACCAATCCACATGCCGCCTTGACTGGTGCCGATCAAGTTTTCAATCCGATGGCGCATCTCCGCAGCCGCTTTATTGGTGAAGGTCACGGCCATAATGGAAAATGGCGAAGCTTTCTCCACCGACAACAACCAAGCAATTCGGTGTACCAGCACTCGGGTTTTACCACTCCCCGCGCCAGCTAATACCAACATATTGGTCCGCGGAGCAGCTACAGCTTCCCGTTGTTTGTCATTCAGACTTTCGAGCAGATAGGAGACGTCCATAGTTACCATCAATTGATTAGACAGCGACCCGAGGTTGCTGTGTTTTTATACAGAATAATTTCTTGATTATATCAATGCTGTCAAAGAAGCCAAATTGTAAATCTCAATGTGAGGCAGCAGGCGGCTTTCCGTTGTCTGCAATAGCTTTTTGTTCTTAGTATTTATCCAACAAGCCTGCATACCACTACGCAGTGCCCCTGCCACATCAGTATTCAAATCATCACCGACATGTAAGATCTGCCCAAGCGGTAAATCCAGGCGATCCGCAGCCAAACGGTACATATCGCTGCAAGGTTTTGAGCGCCCGTCAGGGCCAGCTTTCAGCACAAATTTAAAATAAGGAGCCAAACCACAGGCGGCAGGTTCCGCATTACCATTAGTAATGGCGACTAGCGGCATCTGTTCAGCAAGTGCCGCCAGAGTTTTATGTGTTGATTCAGGAATATCAATCCGATTACGCCAGAGTGTGAAATGCGCCATGACATCATCGGCCCCTCGATCAGCGTCTTCACCACTAAAACCGTAATGACAAAACATCAACCTTGAACAGTGCCAACGCCATAAAGTCATGTCATGATAAATTTCAGGATATTGCTCCAATGTCAATTCACGGAAAGCATATAGATCCTGATAATTAAGATGACTAAACCTAGGATCATATTGCCGTACAAAATTCAGTACTTCCTCTTCTGCCTTATCCATGACTGGGTGATTATCATACAGAGTATCATCTAAATCAAATGTCATCGCTAACACTGGCGCAAGAGGCCGGTAAAAACGCATTACGATTTCCCCCGTTTGGCTCTGGGATGGGCTACATCATACACTTTTGTCAAATGCTGGAAATCCAAATGAGTATAGATTTGTGTGGAGGATAAGCTTGCATGGCCCAGCAATTCCTGAACTGCGCGTAAATCACCGCTGGATTCCAGAATATGAGTGGCAAAAGAGTGGCGCAATTTATGAGGATGAATATGGCTGCTCATTCCCTGGCGTATTCCCCACTGCGCAAATCGTTTTTGTACATTACGGGCTGATATCCGCCGCCCACTCTTTGAAACAAAAACAGCATTATCCTCCGGCTCGAAGAGTTCCCGCATCGCCAACCACCGATTAAGCCATTCAACCGCGGTACGTCCCAAAGGCACCTTCCGCTCTTTACTGCCTTTACCTGAAACCCATACTTCTCCACTTTCAAGATCCAGATGCTGGCAATCAAGGCCCACCAACTCCGACAAACGTAATCCAGCACCATACATCACTTCTAACATCGTCCGGTCACGCACCGATAATGGATCATTAAAATCGATATTCAGCAGTTGGTTCACTTCATCCACATCGATATTTTTCGGCAAATGACGCTTAGTTCCCGGCGTGCTGACGGTTTTACTCGGGTTAACGGAAATTTCGCCTTGAATCACCTGCCAATCAAGGAAGCTGCGCAAGGAAGATAAACGCAACGCCAAGCTCGCTGACTGTAAACCAGCCCGACGACTACGCGTTACCAACATTCTCACTTTCGCGGGATCAAGATCTTTCCATTGGCTGACGCCCATTTCTAAAACCATCTCAGCCAATGTGACAAGATGGCGACGGTAATTGATGATAGTCACTGGACTTAACCGACGCTCTACCCTGAGGTAGCGCAAAAATGCCTCAATCGGCTCCAGTAACCGGTCAATTTCCTGCATCATATGCGTTTAATCCAACGAGATAATATATCCGGCAATAACTTAGCCAGATGCTCAAGCATGTCAGTTCCCATGCCTTCTTGATAATGTTGATGGTTCCGGCTGTTAAATATCACCATACCCAGTTCGCCCCTCGTTCCCAGTAGAGAGACGGCAACCGAACCTACCTGCCGAACTTGCGGCAACAACAATAAAATTTCCGGCCCATTTAGCATACCGAGATAGTGGTTTTTATTACCAAAACGCTGAATACGGATTGGTTCAAAAGCATTGCGAGAAAGCGCTAAATTAGGTGCGTCAAGTGGTGCGCCAATATACCATTTATCATTGAAAAGACGGATGCTGGCACTATTTAACCCCATATTCTTAGCCCATGCACTTAACCGACTAAGCATGTCTTGCAAACTCTCTGCCGCAACCAAATCAATCAGTAACTTAAGCAACTGCTCAAACAGTTGTTCATTCACTCTAGCCTGTTCCATGAGCCGAGTTATATCTTCTTCCAGATAAGCAATCCGCGCTCTCTGGCGGTTCATATACCATTCAACCAAAGAAACCGTTTCTCGTACCGGGTGAGGAACCCGCATCTGTTCAACGACACATGCATTACGGATAAAGAAATTGGGGTTTTCCAGCAAATAATCCACGACAGTCTGATCATCAAGTATCTCATTGATGTTCAACTGCTCTTCTTTTTTCTCCATCTCCGATGCTCCGCAGCTCAGAATCAATTACAGATGAATTGCGCCATCATAAACATGCGTCGCCGGCCCCGTCATATAGAGCGGTTTTCCCGGCCCGTCCCAACAGATCAACAGTGAACCTCCCGGCAAATCTACCCGAACATGATTGTCGAGCAATTGCTGCTGAATGCCGACTGCTACCGCTGCGCAAGCACCACTGCCACAAGCTTGGGTTTCCCCAACGCCACGTTCATAAACCCGCAAGCGGATATGACCACGGTTTAAAATTTGCATGAAACCAATATTCGCCCGTTCAGGAAATCTTTCGTGGCTTTCCAACGCTGGCCCCAAAATTTCTACTTCGGCCGTTTCCACGTCCGGCACTTGAATCACACAATGAGGATTCCCCATAGAGACAACACCACAAAGAACCGTTCTCTCTACTACCCGTAAAATATAGGTTTTTTCTGCCCTTAACGCCCGAAATGGCACATGATGCGGCTCAAATTCAGGTTCCCCCATATTAACGCAAACCTGCTCATCATTGGTGATGCTCAACACCATCCGTCCCGATTGCGTGCTGACTTTAATATCACGCTTATTAATTAAGCCTTTAAGACGGACAAAACGGGCAAAACAACGCGCTCCATTGCCACACTGTGCAACTTCGCTACCGTCAGCATTAAAAATACGATAGTGAAAATCCATATCTGGATCATAAGGCGCTTCAACAATTAACAACTGATCGAAGCCCACACCAGTATGTCTATCTGCCAAACGGCAGATTAGCTCTGGTGAGAAATAAACATTTTGGGTCACAGCATCAACGACCATAAAGTCATTACCCAGACCATGCATTTTGGAGAACTGCATATCATGCTCCACGTAAGCCGTAGTCATTGACTATCGGCTTATCTCGCTTATTTCTGAGAGGTGCTATCCACTTTCTGCCCTTGCTGCTCAGTATTCGCGGGAATCTGAGACGCAGTTGTCGCCTTCTCGGTTGATGGTTGTTCTGGAGGAAAATAGAGAGGGCCTTTTAGTCCACAGCCGGAAAGTATCAATAAGGTTATGATAGCCAGAAATCCGCGTAATTTTTTCTTCATTGCATTAATGCCTGTAATTCATACGTCAATATTCTCTATAATCGCAGTTAGACCTCGAAAAGCAAATAGGAAATGAAGATGAACGACAGTGAATTTCACCAGTTAGCTGACCAACTAATGTTTTATATCGAAGGGCAGTTGGATAATTACGATGGCAATGCTGATATCGACTGTGAAACCAATGGCGGTGTCATGACCCTCAGCTTTGATAATGACAGCAAAATTATTATCAATCGTCAGGAACCGTTTCATCAAATCTGGCTGGCAACCAAAAGCGGGGGTTATCATTTTGACTACAAACAAGGTCAGTGGATTTGTGACCGCAGCGGTGACAATTTTTTAACCATGCTAGCACACGCCATCACCGAGCAAAGTGGCGAACAGTTCAGCTTTTAATGCTTGAACCTACCCCGCGCCGCGGGGTAAATCAGTAATGAGACACAGAACGATAAAATTCTGACCGCTCTTCTCTATCATTCTCACCATCATGAGTCACACACAAATGTGAAAAAGATGATCCACTAAATGGAATAACCTGAATCTGCCCTTCCATTTGGACGATCTGATAAAACTGCGGCAAGTTAAAGTTGATAAAACTTGATCCGTAGGTAAACCGATCATGAGATGAAGAATAAAACCGACTGACGTCGCGTACCAATTCTTCCTTACTGCCCTCACAATGAGAATAGATTTCTACCCGGTTGGTTTCATCCAGAATATAGATATTAAAACTTTTACTATCTTGTGTATTTTCGAAGAAAAATTGAATAATGCCCTCGCTGGCAAAACCATCAACCACCGCGGGCAAATGTGTCTCTTTGGTATTAATTTTCACCGGCAACCCATGCAATTTGTTATTAGAAATTGCCCCATAGAATTCCACGGCATTTTCCAATTTCTGCACAGATACATTAAGACGTTCAAAGAACAGCCCCCAAGTCTGACCGGCAATGCGTAATGCTTTAAAACGACCTGGGTCCTGACGATTGCTGGATAAACGTAATTCAATACATTCAGATACCAGTTGCTGGATTCGAGTTCGGATAAGTCCTCGTAAATGCTCGCTGTAACAGAATACCTCAACTGCCGCTGGCGGTGCGGCATCTTGATGCATCTTGCCCAGAATGGTCTTCAACGCTTCCAGCACAGCTTGTTCACCACTAAAGTGCAAGGTCCGCACTTCATTCCATGAATTACGGTAAAGCAAGTCAATACTTTCCACCAAACACTGTTGTGATTCACCAAAACTGAATACATCAAGCTTACGGAAATCAAAATGTACAACCTGATTAGAGAACTCAGCCGTCGGATCTTTCTCCAAATTGACAATAATTGCCAAATGGCGAATTTCACACGGACTATAAAGTGCTTTCGGTGTCGGCGCTGGCAAACGGATGGGGAAATGAGCGGAAATATCATTAATCAATTCATGCAGTTTCAACTCATCACATTGGGTGTCGCCATGATGAATATGGACACACGATTTTTCCGTTAACAAACCATTAAAGTAGGTCCACGACACTAGTTTATTGAGATAACGATTATATTCCAGAGGTTGATGACCAATAATCGATCCAATCGTCGGCGCCTGATTGTAAAGATACCAACCGCTGCGGTTCGCACGTCCTTGAGGAACATAGATAAATGTTAAATTTGTCTCTGACAGGTCTGGCGAAATTTGCGGATTAACCAGCGTTACTTTTCCTGGCAATGCTTCAAATGCAGCATAAAGTTTACGCGTCAGCACACCAATATCCTGTGGACTGGCACTGACACTCAGATTATTACGGCGGGCAAAACGGATAAGATTACGATAGCTCTGCATCATGGTATCAAGCAGTTCATTATGCGCATCACGAACTTGTTCAATTTTCCATGAGTTGCGGTTATCCAAAACTCTCAACCGCTCTGGTTCCCACTTCCACTCATAGACCAGTTGGGTTAGAACCTGGCGTCGCCAGCCAATGCAACCTTTATCATCCTGATTAAGAGAGAGCTTTTCACAAACTTTTAAATAAAAACATCGACGTATTAGATCTAAACGGGTCGTATCGTTAATTTCCGTCAGATAACGGGTAACACGCTCAAGCATCATACTGTATGCATCAAGGCCAAAGGAGACTATTTCACCAGCATGCAAACGCTGTTTCATATCCATTGCCAGTAACTTACCATTGGGATATTCCCAAGAATAGGCTTCCAGTAATAAGCTTTTTAATACGGCTTTATAAGGGGAATCGATACTTTTGTAGAGTTGCCATAAGCTAGCGCCAAAATACTCTTCAGCGGATAGTTCACCCAATCCACCGAGATCAAGCCACTCATTTGGCGTCAAAACACCTTGCGCATAAAGGGATAAAACATATTCATCATAATGACGTTCTTCTTCTACGGGCACCATTTCCCATAACAAACGTTTACCCGCCATACGTACAGCGGTACGGTAAAATTCATCCAGTAATAGAATATGTTGAGTAGAACCGCAGTCCTCACCGCCGAGACTACCACTCGCATTATGGCGAAAACGGTTTTCATCAATAAGAAAAAAGTTAACTTCAATACCAAGCGCTGCCGCCCATTGTTCAATAAGCGTGCACTTACGTTGCAGCAAAAGGCGCTCATCATTATCCAGCCATGACTGATGACATACCCAGATATCTAAATCAGAGCAACCGCTCTGCCCAATTGATGAGGTACTGCCCATTGAGTAAATACCGGTAATAGGCAGTTCACCATTAGCAGGCTGTTCTATGAAGTGTTCTAATTTACTTTCTAAATCATTAAGATAAGATTTTTGTGCTTCATCATGCACGAAAAAACATACGCCGCAGGGAACATTACCGTTAATGTAACCTGGCATCATCGGATGATGATAATGCAATAATACTGGCAGTAAACTGTATACCTGCTTAAATTCCGCACTCATGGCGGTAGAGGCGCGTTCTAACCTGAGTTGGTTTATCGCATCCAGTCTCTGCTTCAGTGTTTCGATATAAAGGTACAAGACGTCTCGCCCAATTGAGTTCCAGTGCCCAGATAAATCCCCCGTTTCCGGTTGTTATAGCTTGATGGAATTATTTAGAATGATTTTTACCAATTTATTACCGGAAACGTGATCAATTTAACACCTTGTCGATAAACCGTAAAGTCAGTAAAGCAATTGAATTGCGATGTGCTATCGTACGAAAAATCAAATAATACATTGTTATATATAGAAATAATCAAAAAACCCATACCATTTATACTCTCTTATATGAAAGAAATTTTCTCCGCCCATTTTTCCAAGCTAATACGCATAATACCTTGTTATCATCAATCCGATGAAAATGACTCCGTTGGCTATATTTTAGTTAATGATTCTTTTCATTCGCGATTCCTTAATTACAGAAATAGTTTACTGAAAAAGTTAATTCATAATTAAATCAATCTATTTTCATTGCTATAAAAATAATTTAAAAATTAAAATTTATTTTACAATTTAACATAACCGGCATATCTTCTTCTTAACCCCCTAGCTGGAAAAAAAACGGCTGAAGTGTTAAAACGAGTGCTATGTTTTTCATTTATATGATGGCTGAAAGGGCCTGAGAAATACAAACATCTATGTCAACTAAAACCATCCGTATCGCAACCCGGCAAAGCCCTCTGGCTATGTGGCAGGCGCTGTATGTTCAGCAAAAACTACAACAATGTCACCCAGATCTGAAAGTTCAACTGGTCCCGATGGTAACCAAGGGCGATGTTATTCTGGACACGCCTCTGGCAAAAATCGGAGGAAAAGGGCTGTTTGTCAAAGAGCTAGAATTAGCTCTGCTTGAGGGCCGAGCCGATATCGCTGTCCATTCAATGAAAGATGTCCCGGTCTCTTTTCCAGAAGGGTTAGGTCTGGTCACGATTTGTGAACGTGATGATCCTCATGATGCTTTCGTCTCTGCCAAATATCATTCTCTTGATGAATTGCCAACAGGCAGCATTGTCGGCACATCAAGTTTACGCCGCCAGTGTCAACTCCGTGAATTACGTCCTGATCTGATTATCCGCGACCTTCGGGGCAATGTTGGAACCCGCCTGAGCAAGTTGGATAATGGTCACTATGATGCAATCATCCTCGCCGTCGCAGGATTGAAAAGGTTAAAACTGCATGAGCGTATCCGTATACCATTGACGGCAGAACAATCATTACCTGCCGTTGGTCAAGGAGCCGTAGGAATTGAATGCCGCCTTGACGACCAACAAACACAAACGCTGCTAGCGCCATTAAACCACTATGATACAGAAATCTGTGTTCTTGCCGAACGTGCGATGAATACCCGGCTAGAAGGAGGCTGCCAAGTACCAATAGGCAGCTATGCCGTTTGGCAGGGTGGGAAAATCTGGTTACGGGCATTGGTTGGCGCTCCCGATGGCAGTGTGATGATTCGCGGTGAGAGAACAGCTTTACCAAAAGACGCTTGCCAGGCAGGAATTGAATTGGCAGAAGAGTTGTTAGAGCGGGGCGCTCGGGAAATTCTAACCGAAGTTTATCGAGGAAATCTCCTCACATGAGCATTCTGGTGACTCGCCCTGCTCCTGCCGGAGAGGAACTAGTCAGAAAGTTACAGGCGGCGGGAAAAACAGCTTTCAGCGCACCTTTAATCAATATTCACCCCGGTTCAGAGCTGCCACAGCTAACTGAGAAGCTTAACCATCTAAATACCTGTGATATGGTATTTCTGTTGTCAAAAAATGCAGTTTATTATGCAAACTCACAGTTAAATAAAATTAATCTGTCATGGCCCGGCAAGCTGATTTATTATGCTATTGGCAGATCAACCGCTCTGGCTTTTCATCAACTAACGGGTATAAATGCTATCTGGTCATCAGAGGGTGAGACCAGCGAAATCCTGCTAAAACTACCATCACTACATCAGGTTGAAAATAAACAAGCTTTGCTGCTCAGAGGAAATGGCGGACGTGAACTTATTGCCCGGACGCTGACAGAAAGAGGCGCCACAGTTAATTATTGTGAATGTTATTTCCGCCAGCCAGTAGACTACCCGGCAGCAGAATTCAGTGCCCACTGGCAAAAGTATGGAGTACAAACTTTAGTTGTAACCAGTGGCGAAATACTGCAACTGTTATATAACTTAATACCCGAAAGTGATCGAAACAGGTGGTTATTGCATTGCCGCCTGATTGTGGTAAGCGAGCGTCTTGCACATACCGCCCGGAACTTGGGCTGGCAGGATGTTAAAGTTGCAAAAAGTGCAGATAACGACGCCTTAATTCAGGCACTAGAATAAACTGACATGGGATGCCCACTATGACGGAGCAAAAACAGTCCGCCGAGACAGTTGAACAAACAAAAACTACGGTTGAAAACTCGCAACAGCCCGAAACCGAGCCTCAAAAGCAAAAACGTTCTGGCACGCTAAAAAACATGATTGCTATTGCAATCATGCTGGCAATCGGCGGCGGTCTTTATTATTACGGCCAGCAACAAAGCCATTTACTGAGTGCGGAGAACCATGAGCTACGCCAACAACTGGAATCACTGAAACAACAGCAATCACAAGATAAACAGCATATTGAAGCGCTGTTTAAAGAACAATCACAGACTTTAAGCCATTTCGCCGCACAAAATGGTCAACTGGGTAATAGCCTGCAAGAGTTACAGGCCAAAATCTCTGCGTTATCCAGCTCTGATGTAAAAAGCTGGCTACTGGCACAAGCTGATTTTCTGGTCAAAATGGCAGGCCGGAAATTATGGAATGATCAAGATATAGTCACCGCCGCAGCGCTGTTGAAAAATGCAGATGCCAGTCTCGCTGAAATGAATGATCCAAGCCTGATTGAAATCCGTCGGGCAATTACACAAGATATCAGTACATTATCTGCCATTAGTCAGATTGATTTTGACGGCATTATCCTGCGAGTTAATCAGCTTTCTAACCAAATAGATAACCTGCGCCTGGCTGACAATACAACCGATGGTTCGCCAATGGACGAAGATAATGATGAATTAACCGGTACATTATCTGAATGGCGCCAGAATCTGAGCAAAAGCTGGAAGAGTTTCATGGATAATTTCATTACCATCCGTCGCCGGGATACCACAGCAGAGCCATTACTGGCGCCAAATCAAGATATCTATCTACGCGAGAATATCCGAGCCCGTCTGTTAATTGCCGCCCAAGCAATACCGCGTCATCAAGGTGAAGTTTTTAAACAGTCATTAGAAACGGTCTCAACTTGGGTTAGAGCTTACTTTGATATCAACGATCCCAACACCAAAGCATTCCTGGAAGAAATTGATTCATTAAGCCAGCAACCTGTTTCCATCACTGCGCCAGACCAACTTTCAAGCCAGCCTTTACTGGAAAAATTGATGCAAACCCGGGTTCGCAGCTTACTTTCCCAATCTTCTGAAACTAATCAGGAGGGCTAAGTTATGCTGAAAGTTCTATTACTGTTTGTGGTACTCATTGTTGGTATTGTGCTTGGTCCAATCGTTGCCGGTCATCAAGGATATGTTCTGATTCAAACTGACAATTACAACATTGAAACCAGTGTTACCGGCCTGTTCATTATATTTGTTCTTTTACAACTGGCACTCTGCCTCATTGGCTGGTGCTACCGTAGAGTTATACGCACAAGCTCACGTACCCGTGGCTGGTTCCTTGGACGCAAACGCAGCCGTGCCCGTGCTCAAACAAAAGCAGCGCTGATCAAACTGGCAGAAGGCGATTTCAAACAAGTTGAGCAATTACTGACCCGTAACGCTGATCATGCAGAACAACCTGTGGTCAACTACTTACTCGCGGCTGAAGCAGCCCAGCAACGAGGAGATGAATTCCGTACCAATCAATATCTGCAACGTGCGGCAGAAGTCGCGGACAATAATCAGTTACCGGTGGACATTACTCGTGTACGCATTCAACTTGCGCAAGGTGAAATTCATGCAGCCCGTCATGGTGTAGACAAGCTATTAAATCAGGCTTCGCGCCATCCAGAAGTCTTACGCCTGGCTGAACAAGCTTATATGAAATCAGGAGCTTACCAGTCACTGATTGATATACTACCGGTAATGGAAAAAATCCATCTACATGATGAGTTACAAATTCACAAATTGCGCCAGCAAGCCTATATCGGTCTGATGAATCAGTACATGGCAGAACAAGGCAGCGAAGGCTTAAAACGTTGGTGGCATGATCAAAGCCGAAAAATTCGCCATGATGTGGCTTTACAAGTTGCAATATCTGAACATTTAATTGAATGTGATGACCATGAAACTGCACAAAAGATCATTTTGGAAAGTTTAAAACGTCAATACGACGAACGTTTACTCTTATTGATCCCACGCTTAAAAAGCGAAGATCCAAAGCCGATACAAAACGCGCTAGATCATCAGTTAAAACAACATGGTTCAACTCCCCTGCTAAACAGTACGCTTGGACAAGTTGCTTTGCGTCACGGAGAATGGGAAAAAGCAGTAAAAGATTTTAGAACCGCATTAGCCCAACGTCCTGATGCACATGATTATGCCTGGTTAGCAGATGCATTGGATAAACTGCGTAAACCAGAAGAGGCCGCACAAGTTCGTCGCGAGGGATTAGTACTCACTTTGAAGCGCGAGAGTAATGTCGTGAAGAGTGATTTAGTTAATAGTAATAGTATCAATTAACACTGTAATGTCGTGATCTCTCATCCATCGCCATCTTTATTAGCAAGTCTTCATGACGCTGATTAAAATGCCCCGCACGGGGCATTTTTCTAACCATATTTTCTGGCAAAATCTTCATCGGAAGTGCAAAGATAAATAATAAATTCAATAAATGCGATAAGTACAGGGATAAATGTCCAGCAAAATAGCAGATATAAAATCCCCATACCGATTTTGCCCAGATAAAATTTATGAGCGCCAATGTAACCAAGAAAAAACGCCAACAGTGCAGCAACAATTCGGTTTTTACTACCAGAAGAATAGGCTTTTATCATCGCGCCACAATGTGGGCATGATTGTGCAGACTCATGCAACATTCGACCACAACCAAAGCATCCAATCATTTTTGACATCAATATTCCCCTTAAGATAAGTTTAGGAACGAAGTAGCTGAATTAATTTTATAGCAAAAAACTAACCATCATATTTTCAGTTCTGTTTATATTAGATAGTAATACCTAAACAGTATATAAACCTATCAGATATATCTTTTAGAAATAAAAAAAACACCTACCTTAAAAACAAAGATAGGTGTACAAATACAATCAGGTCTACAGACGGATAGTGCCTCACTCAACGTTAAGTCCGGTCGGTGATGAAAAAATAGTTATATCTCTCTCATCTATGACATGGACAATAGGCACCGATAATCGGCTCTGCATCATCCCCGGGTTCATGAAGCATATGCAATCATAAGAAATAGGATGAGCATCTACGTTTGTAATAATGCATTTAACATGCCAACTTTATATGCAAATGAAAGCTGCCTCGCTTCATCAGCTATTTCTCTATTTATTACAACAAGAAATCGAATCACCATAAAATCCATTTTATGCACTGTCTCTTATTTGAGACAAAACATAAGGTATTTATTATTTTCATTATAATTCAATTCGTTATAAGTCTCTTATTTGAGACAGCTAATATATCAATTGTCGTCAAAATACAAAAAACAATAAATTTCCATATAAAACAAATAGTTATTTTCAAAAAATAATCCACTAAATTTGAATCAACAGAGCACAACTTGAAGGTACAAGGATAGGATAAGGAAACAAAAAGTCAGAAGGACAAAAAGGGATAAAACGCAAAAAACCCTGCAATGCAGGGTTCTTTTAGAATTTGGTCGGCGAGAGAGGATTCGAACCTCCGACCCACTGGTCCCAAACCAGTTGCGCTACCAAGCTGCGCTACTCGCCGAAATTTTCCGTATTTTCTATTTCTTCTTTTCTCTTTTTTATGGTGCGAAAGGGGGGACTTGAACCCCCACGTCCGTAAGGACACTAACACCTGAAGCTAGCGCGTCTACCAATTCCGCCACCCTCGCGTGTCATAAAAAAGATGGGGTGGCTAATGGGACTCGAACCCACGACAACTGGAATCACAATCCAGGGCTCTACCAACTGAGCTATAGCCACCATAACAGCTATTTACTGCTAACACTTAACTACCAACAGCGCAATACATCACCGCAGCTCTTGCACGCAAATAATGGCGCGCCCGACAGGATTCGAACCTGAGACCTCTGCCTCCGGAGGGCAGCGCTCTATCCAGCTGAGCTACGGGCGCTTAACGCCGTTTCGGGTGGGGATAGTACGGATTTAATGATCTACTGTCCAGTGCTTTTTTAAAGAAATGATGCGTTTGATTACACCTTGTTCATTTCGTAGATAAAGCCATCCCTTAATTTCCCTACTCACTACCACCGTGACAGTAAATCAGCCAATCACGCTTTAAGTTTTTTACCGTTAAAAAGCGTCACCAACCAATAAATCAGCGACACCATCAACAAAAATCCCCCACCTACCAGTAATGAGAAACGGGTATCCGGGTTAATTGCCATACCGATCAACACACAACATAAAAATGCTAATGTCAGATAATTGACATAGGGAAACAGGATAGATTTAAAACCATGTTGCTTCAGTGCTTGCTGATGGTGCTGACGAAAACGCAACTGGCTCACCAGAATAACAAACCACGGCACCATTCCCGGTAACACACTGGCACTGTACACATAAACAAAAACCGCCTGCGGATTTGGGATCAAGTAATTCAAACTAGAGCCTACTATCAGGCACAGGATTGTAATAGCAATACAGATTACCGGCACCCCATTCTTTGACAATTTCATCAGTGATGAAGGCAACTGGCGGTTTTGCGCCAGCGCATAGAGCATCCGTCCACCACTGTACATACCGCTATTACAGCCGGAAAGCGCAGCGGTCAATACAACAAAGTTAATCACAGCTGCCGCTGAGGTGATCCCCACTTTGGTAAATGTCATTACAAACGGGCTGCCCTGCGAACCCACTTCTGTCCACGGAAATAATGTCACTACAATAAAGATCGCGCCCACGTAGAAAATCAGGATACGCCAGAGAATATTGTTAATCGCTTTCTTCAATGTCACCTGAGGGTTCTTCGCTTCCCCCGCAGTGATACCAACCAGCTCCACCCCCTGATAAGAGGCAACCACAATACAGAGCGCAAACAAAAACCCTTGCCAATCACCCGCAAAGAAACCGCCATGCGCAGTCAGATTATCTAACCCAATAGGCTGCCATTGATTACCAATACCGAAAAATATCAATCCCAAACCAATCAGGATCATGACGATAATTGTGGTCACCTTAATCATCGCAAACCAAAATTCCAGCTCGCCATAAAGACGTACCGCCGCGAGGTTAGCCAAAGCGACCAATGCCACCGCAATCAATGCAGATACCCACTGGGGCAGTTCAGGGAACCAGAACTCAGCATAAACCCCGATAGCCGTTATTTCTGATATTCCTACCGCTACCCACATAAACCAATAGCCCCAAGCGGTGAGGCACCCCCAATATGGGCTGAGATATTTATGCCCAAAAGAGGCGAAAGAACCTGTGACAGGTTCAAGAAACAGCATTTCTCCCATCGATCGCATAATGAAAAAAACAAAAATTCCGGCAATAATATAAGCCAGCAAAACGGAAGGGCCAGCCCATTTCAGTGTACTGGCCGAGCCCATAAACAGACCGACACCAATTGTGCCGCCTAATGCGATCAGCTCTATATGACGGGCTTCTAAGCCCCGTTGCAAGCTATGTTGTTGATCTGCCATAAATTCCCTGTCCATTGTTATATGTTGTAATGTGTAATAATAAAAACGCACAAGACTGATGTTAATCAGCCATAAAAAGGTCAGGGATCAAAACATGTTTTTCCACTGAGTGGAATAAAAAATTATCCGATAATTAACTATAAATAGTGAAAATCCGGCAGGATCAAACTGTTAGATAAATATTGTGGAATAAATTCATTGTATCGACTGACGAAAGCATCACCTGTCGAAAATTCACACAACAGGCAAGAAGCGGATTTACAGACGACCACTGTAATAATACCCAAGAAATTTCAGTAACTTAAACTGGCGACGAATACGGCTCGGTTGTGATAACAAGCGATAAAGCCATTCAAGCCCCAAATTCTGCCATGCCTTTGGCGCACGTTTTACATGGCCGGTAAATACGTCATAAGTACCGCCAACTCCCATATACAACGCATTCGAATGAATTTTTCGACAGTCACGCATAAAAACTTCCTGTTTAGGCGATCCCATTGCAACTGTCACAATCGCCGCACCGCTGGCATGAATCCGTTCAAAAACAGCATTACGTTCTTCTGGCGTGAAATAACCGTTCTGGCTGCCAACAATATTGACGTTCCACTGAGCTAGCAGTTTACTTTCCGTCTGTTCCAATATCTCTGGTTTACCTCCAACCAGAAAAATAGGCGTGCCTTCTTTGCCAGCACGCTCCATGATGGCTTCCCATAAATCAGCACCCGCTACACGAGAAATTTCAGCACCCGGGTATTTACGGCGAATAGCACGTACAATACTGATACCATCAGCATACAGATATTCTGCGTCACTCAGCAGTGTACTTAAAGCTTGATCTTCCTCTGCCGTCAGAACTTTTTCCGCATTAATCGCAACTAAAGTACCCGTTTTTACCTGTCCGCGTTGAAAAATATGGTCAAGAAAGTGCGCCATATCGCGGAAGCCCCAAATATTCAAACCACGAATACTGTATTTAGGAATATTGTTTAGCTCCATTTTCTTTCCTCACATTGCAGCGGACGTTTTTGTGATACAACCAAGTTGCTAGTCAGATATTTTTTAATCAGCCCCGCACTCTCAAATAACCAGTACAACAACTTAGCAATTACCAGACATAAGCCAAAAATAATACAGAAAAACACCACACGGGAAACAAATGAATCCACTCCTTCGCGAGCTAACACAATCATGTTGAAGATCGCGCCAAAGCAAAATGCCTGCAAGATAGCGGCCTTATAACGATTAGTCTCCTGTTTTCCTAATTCATAAATCCAGTCAAACCACTTAATTATCAATCCAACAACAATCGCACCAACCGGAATAAACAACACGCCCCCCATCACAACCAAAGAGCCTATCAGAGTCGGGGAGATTGCCAGACCAGAGTGGTTATCCAGTACTTCCCAAGTAAAATAATTCGCAGAATTCAACACAGCATCAGGTCGTCCTGGCCAAAGCCAACTTGGAATAAAGACATAGAAATCACGGATAATTGGCGCTAACCCCTGAAAATCAATTTTGTCGTAGTTATTCAGCAGTAACGCAAAATTTTCCCACGGGGAGAAAGTATCCCTTGTCAGGTAGAGGAAAGTATAAAACGCTTCTGCCCCACTGACATCCAAACTATAACGTTTAAGCGCCAACCAAAACATGCCAACAATCCCTATTGCGCCCGCCGTTACCAACATCCACAAGGTTATCCAGCCACGCACAATGCCAATAAACAGAAACAACGCGAACGCAATAATAATATTAGCCCGTGTTCCGCCAACAATGACATAAGTCAGTATCCCAAAAGCAACTGTACCCATCAGAAAAAACAACCAGCGCAACTGTGTCGGCTTCAAGAAATAGACCACCAACATGGCAGGAATAAAGAAGTAAAAGAACCGTTTTAGGGCAACACCGGAAACCTGACTGGAAAAAATTTGACTGTACGACTGTAACTTAAACAGTAGAAAACCATTTTGCATAAAGAACAGCCCCACTGTCACCACCGCAACTGATGCCAGTAGTAACCATGTAAAGTTAGTTTCTACCCGGTTTATGGTAAATACCGGTGCTTTAGGCTGTATAGACGGCTTTCTTAGCCGTGTTTTATAACTGACGTAATAAATACCATAAAAACAGGTCGAAGCCAGTAGAGCATGTAGTAAGGCATCAACAGGCACCACTTCAACATCAAATTGGAAAACTAATAGACACGTCAGCGGGAAGCCAAAATAGAATGTCAGCAAATAAAGCAATGAGAAGAATATATTAAAATTAAAACGTACACGTCTGAATTCCTGATAAGTCAACGTCAGGATGAAAACCAGTGATATCAAGTAAACAACAAATAATCCGCCAAACTGCGTTAAAGTCATTGCTGCTCTCCCGCCGCTTTCGCTAGCGCCTGCCGCCAGCCATCAATAAAGTTCGGGCTAAAGAAAGCTATCGCGTTTCTGTCCAAGGAGAGCATCTGCCGTTGCGCTTCCGCAATCAGTTGGTTATCTAAAGGATCACCAGCGAAAAATACCGGCACTTGCTGTTCTGTCAAATCTTGCCAAAAAAGATTCTGACGACTGAGTACAAATGGCACGCCAAATTGTATCAACAGACAAATTGTTCCAATCCCTTGCTGGCGATTAAACATGAAATATCCTAAATCACAACGGCGCAGTAATGCCAGATAATCATCAAA
This sequence comes from Photorhabdus hainanensis, assembly GCF_018448965.1. Classification (NCBI taxonomy): domain Bacteria; kingdom Pseudomonadati; phylum Pseudomonadota; class Gammaproteobacteria; order Enterobacterales; family Morganellaceae; genus Photorhabdus; species Photorhabdus hainanensis. Next base: position 182,173 of record NZ_RCWD01000002.1, read on the forward strand.
CGCCATATTTTGCTTAATAATGTTCAAATTTTCTGGCCGGAACAGCGATAAAGCAGCTTGTTCGACCTGATTAATATAAACCTGATTGTTTTCGGGATAACCCATTGGGATAATGATTCGTACCTTATCGCCAAACTGTTTATGAATAGTTTTCAATGCCGTAATATGGCGGTTCGATCGATCACCGGAATTCCCCAACAAAATGGTCATTTTGCCATCTTCAACAGGTGTTCTTTCTGCAATTGTCAAAGCAGGTTCCATTCTGGTTGGAAAATAGAGCAATGATGTCGGTACGTTTGGATAATGTTGAGAATAAAAATCGAGATCTCCACGAACCGCAAATACATGCCCTACCCGGCGCTGTGCCAGACGACGCAAGAAATAGAATAGGCGGAATTTTAACTGACTGGAGTCCTCATACAGATCAGCACCCCAGGCATGCCACCAAAACTGATTACGTTTGATTTTTCCTGACAACAACGCCAACCACAAGCTCACATTAAATTGGCCGTGAAAAAAAAACCGGCAATATCTATCTGAACGGGCTTGAGCAATAACAGCTTGTGCCAGAGATTTTTTACTGTCGAAGCATTCCATATCCAATGCCGGGCAATCATCCAATAAAGCACGATTTCTGGTCACCACCATAAACTTCGGTTTGGCTAAAAAACCAATTTCTTGTGCTAAGACGTCATTAAAAAAGCGCAATACTGTTCGATTGTGATGTGGAATATCAGATCCCAAAACGTGAATTAGGGCTGTCATGCTCGCCTACGATAAATAAGAAATGCACCACAACAAAGGGTGAAATAAATAATGTAAGTTGCCATATAAGCCTGTGCCGCACCTAACGCTCCATTTACAGGAATGAACCAGTGGGCAAAACCAGTAAGCAGTAAAAACTGGCTAACTTCTGTCAACACATAAAAACGCAATGCAGCCTTGGCAATCACCAAATAGCCAAAAACATAAGCGCCTACTTTCAGAACATCACCCACCAACTGCCAGGCAAAGAGATCACGCATAGCAGTAAATTTGTCAGAAAATAGTAACCAAATGGCAAAATCACGCAGCAACCATACAGTAAAACTTGCAACCGCCACAGCAGGCAAAACAAATTTCAGCGCCTTAATTATCTCATTTGATATTTCGCTCTTACCCTGCAATCGTGAAAGCGTTGGCAACAGATAAACAGTAAAAGATGCTGTGATAAATTGCAGGTAAGCATCGGAAATACTGCTTACACCTTGCCAGATACCCACATCGTGCCAGCTATAATGCGCTGCCAGCAGATTTCGCATCATAATGTAGGCAACCGGTAAAGTAATAGAAGTCAGCAGAGCCATAAGGGTAAACTTGCCAAGCTGACCAGCCAGTACCTTATCCCACATGGGTTTAAAACTTGAAATCGATACCGCATTGAGACGCCAAACCATCAATCCCGCAGGAAATACAATTAATGCAGGCACTAAAGCCAAACCCGCCAAGGCACCTTCATACCCACCAAGGACAAAACAGAGATAATAGGCCATCACGCCAATCACGCTACCTAAAATAATTGCTAGCGCATTCCTCTGGGCATCTCGGTATCCCTTCAAAATAGCCAAGAAATAGTTGGCAAAAGCTATCCCCATTTGAATAAAGGCAAGTGCCTGTACAACGGACTCATAATCTTGATGACCGAATAACCCAATACTGATAGACCCGCTAAACAGCAAAAAAATCACTGCCAACAGCGTGGAAAACCCAAGGATAATGGCAGAAGATGTTCCCAGTACCGCACGCAATCTTTCCGGTTGTTGCTGATATTCAGCAACATATTTAGTCACGCCATTAAAAATACCGGCACCAGCCAACACCCCAAGCACAGTGATAAGTTGACGGAAATTACCCGCCTGCCCAACTCCACTGGGGCCAAAAGTAACCGCCAGTAATTTAACGATCAAAAGCCCCACACCGATTTTTATCAGCGTGGAACCCGCAGTCCATATTGATGCTTTAGCTAACGACATATCAGGCGAAGTATTCCCGAATATGTTTGATAACAATCTGCTGTTCAGCGTCTGTTATGTTGTAAAACATCGGTAAACGCACCAGACGATCACTTTCGCAGGTAGTAAAACAATCTTCCCCGTGGAAGCGGCCGAATTTTTCACCACCGGGGCTGGTATGCAGAGAAACATAATGGAATACCGTTAATACACCCGCGTCTTTCATATAGCTATTGAATGCTGAACGTTCTTCAACATCTTTCAGCTTGATATAGAACATATGGGCATTATGCTCCAACCCTTCCGGTATGACAGGCAACGTCAGGAGACCAGCATCAGCCAGCGGTTTTAATGCTTGATAATAGGTATTCCACAAGGCAAGGCGACGCTCATTGATTTTCTCAGCTTCTTCCAACTGCGCCCACAAATAAGCAGCCTGAAGCTCCGACATCAGATAACTCGAACCGATATCGCGCCAGGTATATTTATCAACTTGGCCACGGAAAAACTGGCTACGATTAGTCCCTTTTTCGCGAACAATTTCCGCACGGGAAATCAGCGATTGATCATTGATAAGCGCTGCACCACCTTCACCGCCAGAAGAGTAGTTTTTGGTTTCGTGGAAACTGTAGCAACCAATGTGTCCGATAGTTCCCAGCGCACGCCCTTTATAAGTAGACATTACCCCTTGTGCAGCATCTTCCACGACAAACAGGTTATATTTCTCTGCCAGAGCCATAATGGTATCCATTTCACAGGCCACGCCAGCGTAATGCACTGGAACAATCACTCGTGTTCTAGCTGTAATTGCTGCTTCGATTTTGGTTTCATCAATATTCATGGTATCCGGGCGGATATCCACAAATACAATGGTCGCCCCACGCAGTACAAACGCGTTAGAACTGGAAACGAAAGTGAAACTCGGCATAATAACTTCATCACCGGGTTGGATATTTAGCAAAATAGCCGCCATTTCCAGTGCGGCGGTACAAGATGGTGTTAATAGAACTTTCGGACAATTGAAATGTTGTTCCATCCACTCTTCACAACGTTTGGTGAAACCACCATCCCCGCAAAGCTTACCGCTCTCCATTGCTTGCTTCATGTAATCTAATTCAGTGCCAACTACTGGTGGTTTGTTAAATGGAATCATTTCATCCCCTATATAACCAATACGCGGTGCTCTCAACAAACGCACCACTGCGTGTATAAAGGCGCAAAGCAGCGATGTTGCTGGTTTGCGTCGCAATCCTTAACTGCCGTATTTGGTGGCGTCGACACCACTGCTGCGCCGCCAACATCAATTTTGAGCCAATACCACAACCAATATTTTCTGGGAATACGGCCAACAAACCCATACGAGCCTCTCCTGCCCCAATATCCCGTAAAGTAACAAATCCTGCGGGTTGCCCGTTATCTCCATTTACTAGCAAACATTGATGATCAAATGTCCCCAATACCGCTTTTTCAACCCAAGTCGCGTAGAAACGACCACTATCCTGTGGTTGATACCACGGGGTTCGGAAACGACTCAAAGGAAATACGTTGGACGCCATCTCTTTCAACATCGGGATATCTCGCCGCTCAGCCGAAAGTAGATTACTTTCAGAATTGTCTTTAGCATTTTCTATGCCAATCATTAAGGAAAAGTCCACTTCTCCTTCCACTAACGAAAAGCCCAACGCGAATAATCCATCAATAAGATCCAATCGCTGCGCAGGTACTTTAGCTTGCACTAAAGCATACTGATCTAACTGAGATGAGGTTAGCAGACCGGCGCCAGGTGTGAAATCAAGGCGAGCGGTGGACAACCCAAAATAGTGGCTATCCCACTCTAATGGTTCAATATTGGCGCGCACGGACATGGAGCAGATCCAGCAGATATTGACCATAGCCAGTTTTTGACAAGGATTTTACTGTTTCTCTTAACTGTACATCATCCAGCCAACCATTACGCCAAGCAATCTCTTCAAGACAGGCAATCTTAAAGCCCTGACGTTTCTCAACGGTCTGTACAAAAGTGCTGGCCTCAATCAGGCTGTCATGAGTGCCAGTATCCAACCAAGCAAAACCACGCCCTAACAACTCAATGTTTAGTTCGCCACGTTCCAAATACATCTGGTTAATACTGGTAATCTCTAGTTCACCTCTGGCAGAAGGCTTGACCTGCTTAGCAAAATCCACTACTTGATTATCGTAGAAATAGAGGCCGGTTACCGCCCAGTTGGATTTTGGCTTTTCTGGTTTTTCCTCAATAGAAAGAACGCGGAATGCGTCATCAAATTCCACCACCCCAAATCGCTCAGGATCCATCACTTGATAACCAAAAACAGTCGCCCCTTTTCCACGAGACACAACATTTCTCAGTTTTGGGCTGAACCCTTGTCCAAAATAGATATTGTCTCCCAATACCAAGCAGCAAGGCCCACCGTTGATGAACTCCTCACCAATCAAAAATGCCTGAGCCAAACCATCCGGCGATGGCTGCTCTTTATAACTTAAGTGAATACCAAATCTGTCGCCATCACCTAACAGTCGGCGGAAAGAAGGTAAATCTTCTGGTGTAGAGATAATCAGAATATCACGTATCCCTGCTAGCATGAGTACTGACAAAGGATAGTAAACCATCGGCTTATCATAAATTGGCAGTAATTGTTTGGAAACACCCTGTGTTATCGGATGCAACCGGGTTCCTGATCCACCTGCCAGAATGATCCCTTTCATATTTACTGCCCCCATCGTCATTCAGTTTTTACCTAATCCAAGGCGTTCACCGGCATAAGAGCCGTCTTGAACTTTACGCCACCAGTTTTCATTTTCCAAATACCATTGAACTGTTTTACGAATACCTGATTCAAATGTCTCTTGAGGTCTCCAGCCTAGCTCACGCCCAACTTTCGCCGCATCAATGGCATAACGCATATCATGGCCTGGACGATCCGCAACATAAGTAATCAAGTCTCGATAATACGCAATGCCCGCGGGTTTCTCAGGACAAAATTCTTCCAGAAGTTCACAAATTGCACAAACCACATCAATATTTTTGCGTTCATTATGACCGCCAATATTGTAGGTTTTGCCCGGCTCAGCTTTTGTCACAACCAAATAAAGCGCTCTGGCATGGTCTTCCACATACAGCCAATCGCGAATTTGTTTCCCTTCACCATATACCGGTAAAGATTTTCCTGCTAATGCATTTAAGATCATCAGTGGGATCAGTTTTTCCGGGAAATGGTAAGGACCATAGTTATTTGAACAGTTGGTGATAATGACCGGTAAACCATAAGTCCGGTGCCATGCTCTTACCAAATGATCGCTGGATGCTTTGGACGCCGAATATGGGCTACTTGGCGCATAAGGTGTTGTTTCGGTAAAAAAGCCCTCTTCATCATGTAAATCACCATACACTTCATCTGTTGAAATGTGGTGAAAACGGAAAACAGTCTGTTTCTCTTCACTGAGTTTCTGCCAGAAAGCACGCGCAGCTTCCAACAAAGTATAAGTACCCACAATGTTGGTTTCGATAAATGCCGCAGGGCCATCAATAGAGCGATCCACATGGCTTTCTGCCGCCAAATGCATCACACAATCCGGCTGATATTGTTCAAAGACCCGATCCAGCGCTCCACGTTGACAAATATCAACCTGTTCAAACGCATAACGAGAGCTATCTGCAACCGGGGCAAGAGACGCCAGATTACCGGCGTAAGTCAGGCTATCAACCACAACCACGCTGTCTTCTGTATTATCAATGATATGCCGCACAACCGCGGAACCAATAAAACCTGCACCACCTGTGATTAGAATACGTCTCAACGCCAGACTCCTTTTGTATCCACAATCCACTTCTGTTTAATTTCATGACTGTTTACAGCTTTAAACTGATTATGGTCCACCAGCATCAACAGAATATCTGCTTCTTCCAGCGCCTTTTCCAGATTAACTAATCGAGTTATTTCCTTCAAAGAAGCGGGTAATTCATGAACATGAGGCTCTACAGCCAGCGTTTCACCTGCATGCCATTGCGCAATAATACCGGTGATATGTGCCGCCGGACTCTCACGCAAGTCGTCAATATTTGGTTTAAACGCCAAACCAAAACAGGCAATTTTCACTTCGCTTGCACGTTTTCCACTTTCAGCTAAACAATCCGCAACAGCCGCTTTTACTTGCTCCACAACCCACAATGGTTTGTCATCATTAACCATACGTGCGGTATGAATAAGACGTGATTGTTTCGGGTTTTGAGAAACAATGAACCACGGATCAACAGCAATACAATGACCACCCACGCCAGGGCCTGGCTGGAGAATATTTACACGCGGGTGGCGATTTGCCAAACTAATCAGTTCCCACACGTTGATTCCTTGATCAGCACAAATCAGGGAAAGTTCGTTGGCAAATGCAATGTTTACATCTCGGAAACTGTTTTCTGTCAGCTTACACATTTCTGCCGTTCTTGAATTAGTGACAACACATTCACCTTCAAGGAAAATTTTATACAGCTCACTAGCTCTGGCCGAAGATTTTGACGTCATACCGCCAACAACGCGGTCATTCTTAATTAATTCAACCATAACTTGCCCTGGTAACACACGTTCAGGACAGTAAGCGATATCAATATCAGACTCCTCACCAACCTGTTGTGGGAAAGTTAAATCAGGACGCGCTGCTGCCAGCCATTCCGCCATCTGCTCCGTCGCGCCTACTGGCGAGGTAGATTCCAAAATAACCAGATCACCTTTTTTCAGCACCAGCGCCACAGATTCGGTTGCGGAACGGACATACGTCATATCCGGCTCGTGATCGCCTTTAAAAGGCGTCGGGACAGCTATCAGAAAAGCATCTGCTGGTAACGGAGCAATCACAGCTTTCAGGTAACCGCCTTCTACGGCAACTTTCACCACTTTGTCTAGATCCGGTTCTACAATATGAATTGCACCACGGTTGATGGTTTCTACTGCATATTGATTAACATCCACGCCAATGACTTTCTTATTGCGGGATGCAAACGCTGCCGCCGTTGGCAAACCAATATAACCAAGACCAATAACAGAAATAGTTTCAAAGCTCATAGTGTCACCTGATTTTTTTCAAAGCGTCGAGAATACGTTGACAGGCATCGCCATCCCCGTAAGGATTATGAGCGCGGCTCATTTGCTGATAGGCGGCATCGTCTGTCAACAATCGAGTCACCTCTTCCACGATAGTTTTTGTTTCTGTTCCTACCAAACGTACCGTTCCAGCATCAACCGCCTCTGGCCGTTCAGTCGTGTTACGCATCACTAACACCGGTTTTCCTAAAGAAGGGGCTTCTTCCTGAATACCACCGGAATCTGTCAGGATCATATAGGCATGGTTCATTAGATAAACAAATGGCAAATAATCCTGCGGTTCGATGAGAATAATGTTGTCAATATCATGCAAAATGCGCTTTACTGGCTCACTGACATTCGGGTTTAGATGAACCGGATAGACGACTTGCACATCTGGATGAGCGCGGGCTATCTGTGCCAACGCTTCACAAATTCGTTCAAATCCTCCACCAAAACTCTCACGACGATGCCCCGTCACTAGGATCATTTTTTTATTAGTATCAATAAACGGGTAGTGCTTCGCTAGCTTACTTCGCATTGCCTCGTTACTCATTATTCGATCACGTACCCACAGCAATGCATCAATCACTGTATTTCCGGTAACAAAAACTCGATTATCTGTAATTGATTCTTTCTGTAAATTCTTACGAGAGTTTTCCGTCGGAGCAAAATGATACATTGCCAGATGTCCAGCAATCTTACGGTTCGCCTCTTCCGGCCAAGGGGAATAAAGATCACCCGTTCTTAATCCAGCTTCAATGTGACCAACAGGGATACGTTGGTAGAACGCAGCCAAACTGGTTGCCATCGTTGTTGTCGTATCTCCGTGAACCAATACAACATCAGGCTTAAATTCTGCTAAAACAGGCTTTAATCCTGCCAAAATACGACAGGTAATATCTGTTAGATCTTGCCCTGATTTCATAATATTGAGATCAAAATCGGGAATGATCTCAAAAAGGTGTAACACCTGATCCAACATTTCCCGATGTTGGGCGGTGACACATACTTTCGCTTCGAAGGCTTCATCCTTTGCCAACGCGTGTACTAGAGGAGCCATCTTAATGGCCTCCGGCCGAGTACCAAACACAGTCAACACTTTCACAGTGACTCTCTTATAGTCAGTAATTTGCAGATTTTCCTGCAAACAATACTCTTAATGCTATTTACTCCTGCGGCTGGAGTTGCAGAAGATATCCCTTCAGAAATAGTTATTTCTAATAATTATCTGATTATTTACGCGAACATCTAACCAATGCCACGCCGGCCCCCACTAAAGCACCGACTGCCCCCCACATGATCATCAAAAATATTCTGCGGGGACTGTCTCTGGTAACCGGCTCCTCTGGTGTTCTCAAATAGCGGTAAGCCTGGAATTGATCCTGTAATGTCGGGTCAACATTCAATGCTGCTAACATTGCAATATTCTGGTCATAGTCCACACCATACTTAGGCCCTATTGCTTCCAAAGTCTCAAGTTGAGCCTGTAACAACGACGCCCCTAACATAAACATTTTTGAATCGGGCAACTGATCCACCGGCGTATCCGTTTGATTGCGCCGAATGCCTTGTTTCTCCGCAATTTTCAAGGACTGCTGTAATACATTCATTTCGCGGTTATAAACCGCTTTAGCGACCATTTCTTGGCGCTTAACCAATGCATCCATAGAATGGGCACGGGTAGTCCATGCACCTTTTACCTCATCATTTAAATGAGCGCTGGCGCGACTATTGGCAAAAGCAATGTACTGACGCAGTAGCTGATTTGCTTGTCTAGAAGACTCAGCGGTCAGTTTAATGCTGTCATTCAGCACTTTTTTATCATCATGAGGAATAAACTGAATATTATTGACTAATTCATCTAATAAGGCCGCATCAGCTCTGGCATCGCCCTCCTGCTGCTGCTTGTAATAATCAGATTTCAACCAGAATTCACGGCGAGTATCATATGCTGCAATTTGGGTGATAAATTCTTTATAGGCTTCTTCTGAAATAGACGGTAACTGAGTTTCCGGTGAAATGTTAATGTGAGTATCCAGATTGCGCAAAAACTGCTGTTGAGAATAATAACTTCCCAACTGATTAATCGTAGGCAGATCAGTAATTGCTGTGGCACTCCATTTTTGTTGCATCAGATAAGATGCCCCTAGCGCCGTAATTGCGAAAATTATTGCCAGTACAACAATCCATATCTTTCCACGCCATAGCGCACTGCACAAGGCTCTAATATCCAGCTCATGCTCCAGAGCTTGTTCATCCTGAATAGATTTCGTTTCTGATTTTATCACTGTACAGAACCTCTGCTAATAATAGATGTTTAATGGTGAGCTGAACGGCGCATACGACGCCTTTGCCGTTTAATGAAACGGGCTACCTTCCATACACGCTTGAGGCAATAGCCATACAACACAAATGCAAGCAAGAACAGTGCCAACATTACCCATTCAGGCACAAATTCCAACCATTCTCCGGTAATTCCGATAGCGGCTAATAAAGCGGCAGCAACAGTGATTAAAATAAAAGCCTGACGAGATGAGAACCCAGACCGCATAATTAGGTGGTGAATATGTTGCCTGTCAGGAGAAAATGGACTCATCCCTTTCCGTAACCGGCGATACATAATAGCAACCATATCCATTAATGGAATGGCAACAACCCACAACGCAGTAACTGGATTAACAGGATGTTCATTCCCCTGAGTAGATTCAATGAGCAGCCAGATAATGGTAAAACCAATCAGTGTACTGCCCGCATCTCCCATAAATACTTTGAAGCGTTGGCTTAATAAACCAAGATTAAGAACAATATAAGGGAGAATGGCAGCAATAAATGCAAAACACCATAATGCTAATGCCGTATTACCACTTTGATACAGCAAGATCCCCAAAGCACCGAAGGAGACACAGGATAATCCGCCTAGTAATCCATCTATCCCGTCAACCATATTGAATGCATTGATGGCTGCCCAGACAGCAAATAGTGTCACAACATAACTAAACGGTCCAAGTGTCATGTCCCAAGGGCCAAAAGCATAACCAAGACTATCTAATTTCAGGCCAGCAAAATACATCATCGCAATACCAACCAGCGCTTGGATGGTTGCCCGGACCTTAACGCTGATATCAAAACGATCATCCAATGCGCCAATAAATACCAGTAAAGTGGCACAAATTAAATACAGCCACTTATGAGGTATAAACTCGTTTGTTATAACAAAAGTAAAACAGATCCCAGCAAATACCGAAATCCCACCCACCAGAGGTATTAATCCCTGATGATGCTTACGATAATTAGGTCTATCAACGAGGCCAATCTTCTTTCCTACGATACGCGCCATAAATAAAAACGCAAACGAAAACAGGAAAATGCAAAAAACTTCGATACTCATACTGGGAATATTCACGATAAAAATTCTCCGTGAAAAACAAATATAGCCTGGTTATTTATTATCCATAGGTACATGGTTTTTCTGGCCAGGAACCAACTTCATAAATTCTTCGTTTCATGAGGGTATTCTTCTTTATTTATTCACTGTAGAAAAATTAATAACCTTTACATCTATGTATGACACTATTGGGAAACAGTATTATGCAAAATACATGCCATATACAGTGCTATAACAATACGGTGAATACAAAAAACGCCACAAAACTGTGGCGCTGATTAAAATGATCATGAACTGAGTTAAAAACTATGAACGTTTCATCATGTCAAAGAAATCGTCATTCGTTTTGCTCATAGCCAGTTTGTTGATAAGGAATTCCATCGCATCAATTTCTCCCATCGGATGAATAATTTTGCGCAGAATCCACATTTTCTGTAGCTCTTCAGAGGTAGTGAGTAGCTCTTCTTTACGTGTACCAGAACGGTTGTAATCGATAGCTGGGAAGACGCGTTTTTCAGCAATTTTACGGGAGAGATGCAGTTCCATGTTACCTGTACCTTTGAACTCTTCGTAAATCACTTCATCCATCTTGGAGCCTGTATCCACCAACGCAGTCGCGATAATGGTCAGGCTTCCACCCTCTTCCACATTACGCGCCGCACCGAAGAAACGTTTCGGACGATGTAACGCATTAGCATCCACACCACCAGTCAATACCTTACCGGATGCAGGGACAACAGTGTTATAAGCACGTGCTAAACGAGTAATAGAGTCAAGCAGAATAATCACGTCTTTTTTGTGCTCAACCAGACGTTTTGCTTTCTCAATAACCATCTCTGCCACCTGAACGTGACGAGAAGCTGGCTCATCAAAAGTAGAAGCAATAACTTCACCTTTTACCAGACGTTGCATTTCAGTAACTTCTTCTGGACGTTCATCAATCAGAAGCACCATCAATACACAATCTGGATGATTGTGAGCAATATTAGCAGCAATATTTTGCAGCAACATCGTCTTACCCGCTTTTGGTGGCGCGACGATTAGACCACGTTGTCCACGGCCAATCGGCGCCGCCAGATCCAGAACACGAGCAGTCAGATCCTCAGTGGAACCATTACCACGCTCCATACGCAAGCGGCTATTAGCATGCAGCGGGGTTAAGTTTTCAAAAAGAATTTTACTGCGGGCATTTTCTGGTTTGTCAAAATTAACTTCGTTAACCTTCAACAGGGCAAAATAGCGTTCACCTTCTTTAGGTGGGCGGATTTTACCTGAAATTGTGTCACCGGTGCGGAGGTTAAAACGACGGATTTGGCTAGGAGAAACGTAGATATCATCGGGGCCGGCAAGGTAGGAACTGTCTGCTGAACGGAGGAATCCAAATCCATCCTGCAATATCTCCAGCACGCCATCACCGAAGATATCTTCTCCGCTTTTCGCATGCTGCTTAAGGATAGAGAAGATAATATCTTGTTTACGCATACGGGCTAGATTTTCCAGCCCCATATTTTCGCCGAGTGTAATCAGTTCAGATACCGGCGTATTCTTTAATTCGGTAAGATTCATAATGGTGGGTTCTTAAACTCGGGGTATATCTCGAACTATGAACGTGAATAGTATGGCAGCGTCATCGATCGGTGCCTGTTTATTTTGTACAAAAAACAAATCAGACCTTTAATACGTTATTCATATAAAAAGGTAATAATTTGAAGTACTAAGATTGAGCTCAAATAAGACTGACAGGCTGTCAAAAACGCTGTTGAGATAATGCTGAAACATTACTGATTTCGATAAAAACTATCTCAACGTAACGAGCTATACGCCAGATTATTCCCGTATAACCCATTGGATATTTTAGACTATCCAGAGATAACAGACTTATCAGACACTACAGATTATTCAGTATGCAACATACTTCTAACATGACGTATGTGATACAAGCAGTGGCGCTAACTTATCACGCTTCTTTACGGACGTCTAGCGGTCAATGAAATAAATAATAATATACGCTAAACGCCCGGTATTAATGTGAGCTCACTTCAATCAGAGATTAGCATCCAAAAATTCTTTCAATTGAGTCTTTGACAGTGCTCCCACTTTAGTAGCAGCAACCTGACCATCTTTGAACAGCAACAGTGTAGGAATACCACGGATACCATACTTAGGAGCCGTTGCCGGGTTGTCATCAATGTTCAATTTAGCAATAGTCAGCTTGCCTGAATATTCTGGGGCAATTTCATCCAAAATAGGTGCGATCATTTTACATGGCCCACACCAGGCAGCCCAAAAATCGACAAGAACTGGACCTTCTGCGTTAAGAACATCAGTATCAAAGCTAGCGTCACTCAAATGAATAATTTTTTCGCTCATTTTTTACTCCAAAGAATAATTTTTTACCATGCTAGTGTAACATTACTGATATAAGGTTGCCTTTATTTCAGTGGATACACTTTCGTAAGACAATGGTTAACTGATATTCTACCACACTATGAGTAAAACACACTTGACAGAAAAGAAGTTTTCCGACTTCGCCTTGCACCCCAAGGTTATAGAAGCTCTTGATAATAAGGGTTTTTCTAATTGTACACCGATACAAGCATTGACATTGCCTTTCACTGTTGAAGGCCGTGATGTCGCGGGGCAAGCGCAAACCGGTACGGGGAAGACGCTAGCGTTTTTAGCGTCTGCTTTTCATTATTTACTGACTCATCCCGCAGCGGAGGAGCGTCAAACCAATCAGCCAAGAGCGCTGATTATGGCTCCTACCCGCGAACTTGCTGTACAGATTCATTCAGATGCAGAAAATCTGGCGCAGGTAACGGGTTTAAAGATGGGTCTTGCCTACGGCGGCGATGGTTACGACAAACAGCTAAAAGTACTGGAATCTGGTGTTGACATTGTTATCGGCACTACCGGACGTCTGATCGACTATACCAAACAGGGGCACATTAATCTGAATGCGGTTCAAGTTGTGATTCTTGATGAAGCTGATCGCATGTACGATCTCGGTTTTATCAAAGATATCCGCTGGTTATTCCGCCGGATGCCGCCAGCAAGCGAACGTATGAACCTACTGTTTTCTGCCACACTCTCTTACCGAGTCCGAGAATTGGCATTTGAGCAAATGAATCATGCAGAGTATGTCGAGGTGGAACCGCTACAGAAAACGGGACACCGTATCCGCGAAGAGCTGTTTTATCCTTCTAATGAAGAAAAGATGCGCCTGCTTCAAACGTTATTGGAAGAAGAGTGGCCTGATCGCTGCATCATTTTCGCCAATACAAAACATCGTTGTGAAGATATCTGGGCGCATCTGGCCGCTGACGGACATCGAGTTGGGTTACTAACCGGTGATGTAGCACAAAAAAAACGGTTACGCATTCTAGAAGAATTCAGCAACGGCCATATTGATGTTCTAGTTGCCACTGATGTCGCAGCCCGTGGATTGCACATTCCTTCAGTCACTCATGTTTTTAATTATGACTTACCCGATGATTGCGAGGATTATGTTCATCGCATTGGCCGTACTGGCCGAGCAGGTGAAAGCGGCCACTCGATCAGCCTAGCCTGTGAAGAATACGCTCTAAACCTGCCTGCGATTGAAAGTTATATTCAGCACGCTATCCCGGTCAGCAAATATAACAGCCAAGCCTTGCTGCAAGACTTACCGGCGCCTAAACGCCGCTACCGTTCGCGTTCAGGAAACCATCAGCGCCGTAACAATTTGTCGCATCGTAATAATACACCACGTAATAACCGTAAACGTTCAGGCTGAATAATGATGCTGAGTTCTTCTTCGCTCTATGCGGCTATCGACCTAGGTTCAAACAGTTTTCATATGCTGGTTGTGCGCGAAGTATCCGGCAGTATGCAGATACTGGCACGAATCAAACGTAAAGTCAGGCTGGCCGCCGGATTAGATAAAAATAACCGCTTATCTCAACAAGCAATGGAGAGAGGCTGGCAATGTCTCAGGGTTTTTTCTGAACGCTTACAGGATATACCACCATCACAAATCCGTGTTGTTGCTACGGCAACTTTACGCATCGCTGAAAACTCAGACGAATTTGTGAAAAAAGCAGCAGAAATCCTTGATTGTCCGGTTAAAGTAATCAGTGGCGAAGATGAAGCTCGGCTTATTTATCAAGGTGTTGCCCATACAACTGGCGGCCCTGAAAAACGTCTGGTTGTCGATATTGGCGGCGCAAGTACAGAACTGGTTACGGGGAATGGTGCAAAAGCCACTCAGTTATCCAGCCTAAGTATGGGTTGTGTTACCTGGCTTGAAGGCTATTTTAATGACCGTAGCCTGACGGAAGAAAATTTCGCCAAAGCCGAAGCTGCCGCACATGAAACGTTGAAACCCATTGCGCCAAAGCTTACCGAACAAGGTTGGCAGATTTGTGTAGGCGCTTCCGGCACCGTTCAGGCTCTACAAGAAATCATGATTGCTCAGGGGATGGATGAGCTGATCACTTTGCCGAAACTTCAAGAGCTCAAACATAAAGCGATTGAATGCGGTAAACTGGAAGAACTGGAAATAGAAGGGTTGACGCTGGAACGGGCTTTAGTTTTCCCAAGTGGTCTGGCTATCCTGATAGCGATTTTCCAGGCATTAGATATTGAAAGTATGATCCTTGCGGGCGGCGCCTTACGGGAAGGTCTTGTTTATGGCATGCTGGATTTACCAATAGAGCCAGATATTCGTACTAGAACACTACGTAATATACAGCGCCGTTTTCAGTTAGACGTTGAACAATCTCAACGAGTCAAACAATTGGCTGAACACTTCCTACCACAAATTGCCAAACCTTGGGAACTGGATAGCCGATGTCATGAATTATTACAAAGTGCCTGTCTGATACATGAAATTGGCCTTAGCATTGATTTCCACCAAGCTCCATCACATGCAGCCTATCTTATTAATTATCTCTCCCTCCCCGGTTATACGCCCGCACAGAAAAAACTCTTAGCCGCATTATTGAAGAACCAAAGCGGCCCCATCGATTTGTTCTCCTTTAATCAACAAAACGCCGTACCTCTGATACAAGCTCAACGTTTATGTCGCCTGTTGCGGTTAGCTATCATCTTCGCCAACCGTCGTCGAGATGACACACTCCCTGCTCTACGTTTAAAAGTGAGTGGTGAAGCGTTAACAATAACGTTACCTCATGGCTGGCTAATGCAACACCCTCTGAGGGCAGAGTCTTTACAGCAGGAAATTCAGTGGCAAAACCATGTTCAATGGCCACTTGTTTTAGACGAACAGGATGTTCAAACTTGAATAAAATCACTTCCCCTGTATCTCTTGATACAGGGAAATTTCCAACATATTTACGACTTATTTCTTTGTCCAAGCCCTAAACGCGATTTGATATCCGCAATACGCGATTGCCCTTTTTGCATTCTTTCTTCGGCGGTCACTATTTTTTTATCTTGCGGCCAATGTAAGTCATCCTGTGGCAACTCGTACAAAAAACGACTGGGTTCTGGGCGGATTAACTCGCCATATTGACGACGCTCTTTACATAAAGTAAAGAATAACTCCCGTTGAGCACGGGTGATCCCGACATAAGCCAGTCGTCGCTCTTCATCAATATTCTCTTCATCAATACTGCTCTGATGAGGCAGTAGCCCTTCTTCCATGCCGACCAGAAATACATAGGGAAACTCCAATCCTTTGGAAGCATGTAGAGTCATCAATTGCACTTGATCAAACTCCTCACCATCCTCGTCTCGCTCCAGCATATCCCGTAATGTGAAACGCGCGACCACCTGAGATAAAGTCATTGGTTCATTCAGTTCATCACCTTTCAGCATTTCACTCATCCAAGTGAACAACTGATTAATATTTTTCATTCGCATCTCAGCCGCTTTCGGACTCGGTGATGTTTCGTACAGCCAACTTTCATAATCCATACCATGCAGTAGATCACGCACAGCTAGCAAAGGATCTCGTTCAACCTGACGAGTTATCTCATCCATCCAGTGAGTAAAACGCTGTAGTGCCGCCAAACCGCGGCCGGTTAGACTTTGTTCCAAACCAAGATCAAAACTAGCCTGATAGAGACTTTTATCGCGCTGATTCGCCCATTCACCCAGTTTTTGAATGGTAACCGCACCAATTTCACGTCTTGGTGTATTGACAATTCTTAGGAATGCGCTGTCATCCTCAGGATTAGTCAACACCCGCAGATAAGCTAGCAAATCCTTAATTTCAGGGCGGGCAAAGAAAGAAGTGCCACCAGAAATCCGGTAAGGAATGCGGTTTTGCATCAGCATCTTTTCAAACACGCGGGATTGATGATTTCCTCGGTAGAGAATGGCGTAATCTTTATATTCGGTCTTATTGATAAAGTGATGCGCCATCAGCTCCCCAATAACCCTTTCCGCTTCATGCTCTTCATTATTAGCGGTAATCACTTTTAACGGATCGCCATACCCCAGTTCAGAAAAAAGCCGTTTTTCAAACACATGGGGGTTATTAGCGATTAAAATATTAGCCGCTTTCAGAATACAGCCAGAGGAACGATAGTTCTGTTCCAGTTTGATCACATTAAGCTTTGGGAAATCTTCTTTCAGTAACACCAAATTTTGTGGTCTTGCGCCGCGCCATGAATAGATCGACTGGTCATCATCACCCACCACCGTAAAACGAGCCCTTTGTCCCACCAACAATTTCACCAGTTGATATTGACTGGTATTGGTGTCCTGATATTCATCGACCAACAGATAACGGATACGGTTCTGCCAACGCTCCCTGACTTCTTCATCACGCTGCATTAGCAAAGTCGGTTTGGTAATCAGATCGTCAAAATCCAATACATTACAGCTCGTCAGATGTAAATCATAACGACGATAACATTCAGCAAACTGATGCTCCTGAGCAGAACGGGCCAATGCCAAAACTTGCTGTGGAGAAAGCAGATCATTTTTCCAGTTTGAGATAGTAGAAATCAATTTTTGCAATAGATCTTTATCTTCTTCCAGTAAATCGGCTGTTAAATCTTTCAACAGAGCCATCTGGTCTTGATCATCAAACAACGAGAAATTGCTTTTCATTCCTAACGCTTTGTACTCGCGCTTAATGATTTCCAATCCCAACGTATGGAAAGTAGAAATCATCAACCCCTTCGCCTCTTTGCGCCCCAAAGTTTGTGCTACACGCTCTTTCATTTCCCGCGCAGCTTTATTAGTAAACGTCACAGCGGCGATATGGCGAGGCTGATAGCCACAAGTACGGATAAGATGAGCAATTTTATTGGTGATCACTCTAGTTTTGCCGGAACCTGCTCCCGCCAGAACCAGACAAGGACCAGTAACAAATTCGACAGCTTGTTGTTGGCTAGGATTTAATCGCATGATGTTTAATAAGTTATATCAGGACAGTATCTCAGGGGGATAGAATTGTAGCAGAAAGAGGGGAAAGGAAACTCGGTTTTCTTTGTGAAGGAAAAGGACTCTACTGGTTGATAAATATTAAATGCAAAGAGGGAGAATTTCTCCCCCCTTATCTTTAATCAACCGCCAACAGCAATACGTTTCATATCTGTCATGTAACCACGTAATACGCGGCCAACGACTTCAATTGGGTGGTTACGGATAGCTTCGTTTACCTCGCGTAACTGGGCGTTATCGATACCGTTATCTACAACCGGTTTACCTAAATCACCCGCCTGTAGCGAACCCATAAACTTCTCTTTCAACAAAGGAACCGCAACATGAGAGAACAAATAGTTACCATATTCCGCTGTATCAGAAATAACGACATTCATTTCGTACAAGCGTTTACGAGAGATAGTATTCGCAATCAGCGGTAATTCATGCAGAGATTCATAATAGGCAGACTCAGCAATAATACCGGTATCAACCATAACTTCGAATGCCAGTTCAACCCCGGCTTTCACCATAGCAACCATTAAAACGCCATGATCAAAGTATTCCTGCTCACTGATTTTGCCATCATATTCAGGTGAATTCTCAAACGGAGTGTTACCCGTTTCCTCACGCCAACCTAACAGTTTCTTATCATCATTGGCCCAGTCAGCCATCATACCGGAAGAAAATTCACCAGAAATGATATCATCCATATGTTTCTGGAACAGCGGCGTCATCATTTCTTTTAACTGTTCAGACAGCGCATACGCTCGCAGTTTTGCCGGATTAGACAGACGGTCCATCATCAGGGTGATGCCGCCTTGTTTCAGTGCTTCTGTGATGGTTTCCCAACCAAACTGGATCAATTTTCCTGCATAACCCGGCTCAGCGCCATCTGCCACCAGTTTGTCATAACACAACAGTGAACCAGCCTGTAACATACCGCACAGAATGGTTTGCTCACCCATCAGGTCAGATTTCACTTCTGCCACGAAAGAAGATTCCAAAACACCGGCGCGATGCGCTCCTGTTGCCGCGGCCCATGCCTTAGCGATTGCCATGCCCTCGCCTTTAGGATCGTTTTCCGGGTGAACTGCGATCAAAGTAGGCACACCAAAACCCCGTTTGTATTCTTCACGCACTTCAGTACCGGGACACTTAGGCGCTACCATCACCACAGTGATGTCTTTACGGATTTGTTCACCGACTTCAACAATGTTTAAACCGTGGGAATAACCCAGTGCGGCACCTTCTTTCATCAACGGTTGAACTGCGCGAACAACAGAAGAGTGTTGCTTATCTGGCGTCAGGTTAATGACCAAATCAGCCTGCGGTACCAACTCCTCATAAGTGCCGACTTGAAAACCACTTTCCGTCGCTTTACGCCATGAAGCACGTTTTTCTTCAATGGCCTCTTTACGCAGGGCATAAGCGATATCCAGACCGGAGTCACGCATATTCAGGCCCTGATTCAGCCCTTGCGCTCCGCAACCGACGATAACTACTTTTTTGCCTTTTAAATATCCTGCCTCATCAACAAACTCTTCCCGCGCCATAAAACGACATTTACCTAACTGCGCCAACTGCTGACGCAAATTCAGCGTATTAAAATAATTAGCCATTAGTGACTCCGTATCATGTTGTGCTCAGCAATGAAGTGCTGCGACTGTTTTTTAGATTTCCTCACCCTGTGAGGGTTTATATATTTTCAATATATGACATGAAAGCCATTGCTTAAATTGATATATTAACAATACTACATTGCATTTTATGCAATACAGATTATTGGACAGGAAAAGGGGGAATAAGCTATGGATATACGCGATCTCAAACTGTTTCTACATCTGGCTGAAAGCTGTCATTTTGGCCGTACAGCAAAAGCAATGCATGTCAGTCCATCCACATTATCTCGCCAGATTCAGCGTATTGAAGATATTTTGGGGCATCCACTATTTTTACGGGATAATCGCACCGTAAAATTGACCTTTGCCGGCGAGCAATTTAAACAATTCGCCCAACAAACACTGCTACAATACCAGCAATTAAAACACTCACTGAATCAACAAAGCCCATCTCTAAGTGGCGAGTTACGTCTGTTTTGTTCAGTCACCGCGGCCTACAGTCACTTACCACAGATCCTAGACCGTTTTCGCGCTGAACATCCTATGGTTGAAATCAAACTCACCACAGGTGATGCCGCAGATGCAGTCAATAAGATACAGTCTAATGATGCTGATTTAGGTATCGCCGGTAAGCCGGAGAAACTACCAGATAATGTTAGCTTCACCAAAATCGGTGAAATCCCATTGGTACTGATCGCGCCCTCCCTTCCCTGCTCTGTACGCGCACTCGTCATACAAGAGTACCCTGACTGGAATAACATTCCCTTCATTTTGCCGGAACATGGCCCTTCACGTAAGCGCATTGAACACTGGTTCCGCCACCATAAAATTAACAACCCGTTGATTTACGCTACCGTGTCCGGTCATGAAGCCATTGTTTCTATGGTTGCATTGGGTTGTGGAGTGGCATTAATTCCTAATGTCGTTGTAGAAAACAGTCCTGAACCGGTACGTAATCGCATATCTTTATTGGACAATATTTCTCTAGTAGAACCGTTTGAGTTGGGTATGTGTGTACAGAGAAAACGGCTTAATGAACCCTTAATTAAAGCGTTTTGGGGATTGTTATAACAAACTGCTTTAACAGGTCTTTTTATTTATTACAAGACTAATGCAACTTATTTTTGGTATTATGCCAATATACTTATAGTTTATGCGACCTAATTCACAAAGAACATAAAAATATAACCATATTGTTCTCATGATAATATGTTTAATATAAGTTATAACCAATTAAAATAATCATATAAAAATATTGGCTCCGCATTAAATTTTTGGTCATTAATTATGTTAAGAAAGAAAATACTTTTAATTATATCAAGCAGATAATAGCTATTTAACGTTTAGCGATTCCGATATTGTTAAGATTGGCTAGCAAAAATTAAATATTCCACCCGTGAAAAACAGGTGGAGGATAATTCTTTACGCCATGTCATAACGATATTTTACAATAGTGGAATTATTTTCACCTAGATACCAGAGGAGGCAACTTCATAATAACCATTTAATAGTTTTGTGATGGCATAGTAACTAATAATAATTATTTAACGAGTTAATATAATTTAATTAAAAAATAACACCTAGAATTTATAATAATTATATTGAATAATTAATTCAAATATACACAATAATTTAATAAAGGGCACCATCATGTTACATAAAATAGACAAATCACCGTATTTTATTAAATTCTATAAATTCCATCTACAAGATCTGGTTTTCTCTTATAATATGCAAACAGAATGGCATCATCATCCTTGTATCCAATTGAGTGTATCACCACATAATTCATTCATGAGGATTGATACCGAAAATGAATCGAGACAAGCACATGGATTCATTATTTCTTCTAATATTAAACATAAATTACACTCGGAAGGGCAACTCTGTTTTAATTTACTGATAGACCTAGCCAACCCACTATGTCATTTATTACTACATCAAATGAGAGGTTCAGATATCATATATTTAAATCAAGAATCATCCAGTTTAATAGCAAATTATTTTATTAATTGTTTACAATCAGAAACCTCTCCAGATATTTTCATCTTAAACAACCTTTTAGGTAAAATAGAAGATTGCCATTGTTATCAGGATAAACGAATCATGAAAGCAGCCTCTCTTATTACTGAATTACCGGTTAAATGTATATCTTCTCGTGAAATATCAAATCAGCTCTATTTATCCGAGAGTCGATTCTTGCACCTATTTAGAGAAAAAATGGGAACTAATTTCCGTAGTTATCTACTATGGAAGCGTCTGCATCATGCTATTGATGAGATACACTCATCAGATTCACTGACTTTACTAGCTTGTAATAGCGGATTTTCCGATGGCGCACATTTCAGCCGTACCTGCATGACGCTATATGGATTAAGACCTTCTGAATTAAAACATGCCAGTAAGAACAAAATGCAACAAGCACAACAAAAATATTTCAATTTATCATCAACATTAGCAGGTCTAAATTCTACAACACAAAACATTTGTGTTATGAATAAATAATACTTTTGATACATTACCCAAAATAAATAATTTATATTTATAACCGTTATTATCAAAGCCAATATGTTAGAGATTCTGTATCATTTTATTCCTAATAGCACATTTATATTATGCACACTTAGTAATGATACAGAATTCAGAAAAACACCATAACAACATTACCTAATAAACCATCAATCCACGCCCGATAAAACATACAGAGTAAAATATCACTATTCTGAATTAATCATTCATTTTAATGGTACATGCTCTTTCAGATAATTTTCCACCCATTTAGCAACCCGACAGGTGTCTTTATAAGCCCCTAACATCAGTTCAGAACCACGGCTACTCAACCATTTCCGCCCAATGATAAATAACCCAGGATAAGGGGTTTTCCCGCCTTCCGCATGGCCATTTTTACAAATGAATCCATTAGCATCCGCAGCACCGGGAAGTGTTAACCATGCTGTATTATCTTTATACCCCAAACACCAGATAACCGTATCTACTTCATATTGATTGCCAGACAAGTCACATAATTTATTATTTTTTATATCAACTAACCTATTCGCTATTTTTATATCCAAAGCAGCTAATCGATGGTTTTTCAGATCGCCACAAGGGATAGGATTACGCCGCCGCATAATTTTCCCGACCAAACTGTAATAATTGGCAAATAACAAGCCACTTTTACTTAACCACCAAAAAATATCTTTGCCCAGTATTCTATTAGGTAAGAGAGGACGGGAAGAACCACAAAATAACGTCACCTTCGTCGTTGCAGCCAAATCTTTAGCAATCTGACGACCACTCGCGCCATCACCAACGACAGCGACTCGGCTGCCTGCTTTAATTTGTTTTGGCTCCCGATATTGATCTGCTCCGATTTGCTGTATATCGGTAGAAAGCTGTTCGGCAAGCGCTGGAATATCGGCTAATTGATTAGCGCCTGTTGCATTAACCAAACAAGGCGCATGAAATACTTTTCCATCTTTTGTTTCAACACGATAGCCATTTTTATCATGCTTCACCTCAACCACTTCAGTTTGAGTATGTATAGCAAGGTTATGATGTGAAGCATAACGTTCAAGATAATCAGCAACTTCATTTTTATCTGGATAACCCTCTTTAATTCCAGGAAATGGTAAACCATGAAGCTGAGTCATACCGCGTGAAGTGAATAGCAGCATATTATCAGGACGCCTGCGCCACACATCACCAATACGCGCTTCTCGCTCTAATATGCAGACATTAATATTCTTAGCTGCAAGAATAGCCGCTAAACTTAGTCCGGCTTGACCGGCACCCACAATTAAGCAATCCATTTTCATCATGCGTACTCATTTTCTAATTTGGTATTTATCTATATTTTGTTTTTATCATTATCGAAATCTTAGGACAATGAAAAACTTGCCAAAAGAACACTCAATAGATCAAAAAACAACGAACTTCACAAAAATATAAAAGACAATTAAAAAATTTACTTGAATTAACTGGTCATATTCGTACTAAAGTGAATATTTTGAATAAACCAGCTATTTTTAGCATAATTTTAACAATATTGACAAATCCATATAATAATACAAGCAATAATATAGCCAATTTATTCAATAAAAATAAATTATTAATGACTATCCTTTTTGCCTACGTAACTTATGCTTTATTGCTATAACTTATAATACACAAAGATTAATTTATCTACTCTTTACCCTACCGGAGATGAAAAAAATGGAAAATATCAAAAATATATATGACGGTATAAAATCTCGGGGCGGAAATCCGCTAAAGTGGTTAATAGCCGATGTCGACTTACTCTATAAGCTGTCTAAAGAAGAGCAACAAGAATTAAAAACCTGTTTGCTTAAGGACGCTTTTCATTTCCATTATCATAATAATCCTTACTATAGAGATATTTGTGAAAAACAAGGTATTAAGCCAGAAGAGATCCAGAATTATAATGACTTAGTTCGCATCCCACTGATACCCGTTGCAACTTATAAATCAGCCGAAAGTCACCGTTTATTAAGCAAGCCATTATCTGAAATCGAACATGAAATGCGCTCAACGGGCACAAGCGGAATTCCTAGCGTTTATCGTCGTTGCCACGATACGATGGATCATACAGTATTGGCTGTCTATTCTAATTATCGCAGTATGTTCAAAGTATCCGGCGGTGCTGGCCTATGTTTATGCCCGTCAACAGAAGATATTCCAGAAATGGCGCTGGTTAAAATCTTTAATTTCCTGACAGGTCTGTTAGATACTCGACGCTATATGATTAATCAGGACCGCTTTTCTCCAGAAGATTCACTGAATCAATTAATCCAGTGGAAAGGCAAATTCACCCGGCATTTAATTGGTCCTCCATTCATGATCCATCGTTTTATTACGTTCCTAAAAGAGAATAATACCAAGCTCACTTTAGATCGCGATAGCATGGTAATTACTATGGGCGGCTGGAAACGTTTTACCGGGGATATGATCTCCCGCAGCGAATTGAATGCAGATATTGAAGAATGGCTGGGCATTCCAGCTTCCCGGACACGTGATATGTATGGTCTGGTTGAAGCAAACCTTCTTGCCATAGAAGATGAATATAACCATAAACATGTTCCTCCTTATATTCATTTCTCCGTTCGTGATCCTAATGATTTAACACGTGAGCTACCCGATGGTGAAACCGGACAATTAGTGATCTTAGATCCACTTTCTGTTTCCACTCCCGGCATGTTACTGACAGAAGATTTGGTCTACTTGCGTACCGATCCTAACAAATCCTGGCGCAATTCTCAGCGAGTTCAGTTTGTTATGCGTACCGCGGCTGCTAAAGAGTTTGGTTGCTGTGCGGTCAACCTTGAGAGAAAAATGTCAGACGATGAAGGTACCTCAGCTACACCCGCTGTATAAATAGCAAGGTGGAATTATGTTTAACAACATCATTATTGACAACTTTTGCAATCCTGACTGCCAGGGGACGTTATCCGCCCCCACCATTAAACTGGCATTAGGTAACCCGGTATGCGGTGACAAGGTTGATATCGACCTGACACTGGATAACCAGGGACGAGTAGATAATGCCTGTTTTCGTGCATGGGGATGTACCGCCTCCCTGGCAATGTCTAACCAATTTTGTCGCCATGCTAAAGGTAAGACTCTCGAAGAATTGAACGCATTATCACCTGAGGGCATTGATGCGTTATTAGGCGAGCTAGAACCGGCACAGCAACACTGCCTTGATATGCTGCATAAGCTATTCGAGCAGCTAAAGGGAAAAATATGACAAGCTTATACTTCGACTACAACGCCACAACACCGCTCAGTGTTAAAGCGCAGTTGGCGATTAAAGATGCAATGTCTATTTTTGCTAATCCATCCAGCCACTACAGCTTAAGCGACATGGCTAAAAAGTTGCTCATTGACGCTAGAAGATCGATGGCTTCATTAATGGGCACAGTCCCAGAGCAGATCCTGTTTACATCAGGAGGAACCGAAAGTAATAACCAAGCCTTATCCAGCTTGTTAACAACGCTTCCCGGTTCAGATCTGTCTGCCCATCATGTTATTAGCTCTTCCATTGAGCATCCGTCTGTTCTGGCGCCATTGCTCTGGTATCAGCAACGCGGGCTTCAGCTAACGTTGATCAACCCCGATAATCAAGGGCGGATAAGTGTACAAAGTATCCGTGAAAACCTACGGCCACAAACCCGTCTGATCACATTGATGGCAATTAACAACGAAACCGGCGTGATCCAGCCCTATGAAGCTGTCGCCTCTTTAGCAAAAGAAGCCGGTGTTTACCTGCATATCGATGCAGTACAGGCTATTGGTAAGCTCTCTTTTAGTTGTGACACACTTTCTGGCGTAACGACCGTCTCTTTCTCCGGCCATAAGTTTAACGGCCCGAAAGGTATTGGCGGGCTCTACCATGCACCGGGGATTCAATTAAATCCCTTGCTGCATGGTGGAGGACAAGAACAAGGAGTACGCAGCGGCACTGAGAACACCCTGGGCCTCGCAGGACTCACGGCAGCAGCTAAAGAATCACTGAACGGATTGCAAGAACGTTTCAATACTTACAAAACGCTCAGAGAAACTTTACTATCTCTGTTAGAACAGCATCGTGTTAACTACCTGATTAATGGCAATACCAATCCAGCGTTTCAGGCACCTTGGACACTCAATTTAAGTTTCCCGGGTATTCGTGCTGAATCATTAGCCAGCAGGCTAGATTTACGTCACGGCATCTCTTTATCTCTAGGATCAGCCTGTAGCAATAACAAATCAACCCAACGTTCTCACGTTCTGGCTGCTATGGGGTTGCCCGATGATCGTATTGATAGCGCGGTACGCATCAGCTTCGGATATACCACAAGTCAAGATGATATTGAGATATTGGCTAACGCCATCAAACAAGAAACGTATAACTTACTTAAAATTTCAGGGCTATCTTTAATCACCCAGGAATAATAGCAAAATGACAGTGAAAAGACGGTGTGGCAGGAATAACGCTTTTATTAATGATACTTATATTCCTGTGCCGAAACTCCGCCAATCTTATTTAAATTTTTAGGGGACATTAATATGAAACTATTTGAATTACTTCAATCTCAAATTACTGAATTAACTGATATCGAACCAGAAGATATTACTCTTGACACTCTACTTGATGATATTCATTTAGTGAGTCTGGATTTCGTTTCTATTCAAGTTGCTTTAAAAAGAGAAATGGGCATTCAACTGAATTTCGATAAATTCCAGCGAGACAACACGACGACAATCGGTGATTTTGTCAATTACGTCAGTGAATTAGCAAAATAATCATCACTAATACACTGGGATATTATACCCAATGGATTTCAAGATGCATCGCGACGGCAAGGGAGCGAATCCCCGGGAGCATAGAGAACTATGTGACCGGGGGGAGTGAGCGCAGCCAACAAAGAGGCAACTTGAAAGACGACGGGTATAGCTGTCTATGACAACATCACAACACAGCTAACATTCATTTTTATGATGCTTTTATCTACCAATCCTATTATTTGGTTGTATTAGAAAATAAAGCATGTCACCAAAAAATGAATTTTGGAGATAATGTTTCATGAATATTCAAACGGGCTATCGTCGCGTTGCCGTCACAGGTTATGGTTCTATCTGTTCTCTTGGGCAAAATACCCAAGAAATTTGGGATGCAATCCTAAATTATCGGGTAGGCTATAAAAAGGAAGAACACCCAGACGCTTCTGTTGTAGCAAAATTTTTCGGCAATATTCCTTTCTCTCCTGATGTATCACGGTTTTCCAAAAAATTATTAAAGAACCTACCCAAATTCAGCAAACTTGGGCTAATTGCGGCGGATGAAGCGATTAAGATGGCATTTGGTAACGATAAAGCCGCTCTTGACGAAAATTATTCCCCTTTTGAACGCGGCGTCATTTTTGGCACTGGCTGGGGTGGAGAAGATGCAACCGTTGAAAACAGCCATTCTTATGCTGATCAAGGCATTGCCTCGCCTATGACCAATATCATGTCTATGCACAGCGTAGGGACAGCGGCGATTTCAATGAACTGGAATTTACGGGGATACCAAAATACCCCGGTTGCAGCTTGTGCAACCGGCAGTATGGCGATAGGCGATGCGTTTGAACTTATCCGCAGCGGACGTACTAAAATGATGCTGGCAGGTGGCGGTGAAAGCATCAGAGATCCATTCATCGTCTGGAGTATCGACATTCTTGGGGCATTGAGTAAAGAACAAGAATCTGTCGAAAAAGCCTGTTGTCCATTCAGCCAAGATCGTAGTGGTTTCGTTATGTCGGAAGGCGCAGCAATATTATGCCTTGAAGACTATGACAGCGCTGTTGCCAGGGGCGCCAAAATACTGGCGGAAGTGATTGGCTATGGCAATTACTCTGATGCATCAGATATGACCGCCCCGGCACCTGATTGCAAAGGACGGGTCATGGCGATTCAGATGGCGCTGGAACAGGCCAAACTCTCTACCTCAGATATTCACTATATTAATGCTCATGGGACATCAACCCCACTCAACGACATTAACGAAACCGATGTTCTAAAAATGAGCCTGGGCGAACACGCTTATCGTATTCCTATTTCCAGTACAAAATCCTATACAGGCCATCTTATTGCCGGAGCTGGAGCAATTGAATCTATTTTTTGTATTAAAGCGATAGAGACAGCAACGATCCCCGCAACTATGCACCTAAATAATCCTGATCCGCTATGCGATCTGGATTATGTCCCCAATATCCATCGGACTCACCAAGTTATTGACACGGCTTTAAATGTTAACTACGGCTTCGGTGGTACAAACTGTGCGCTTATTTTTAGGAAAGCCGACAGATGAACGTTCAATTCAGCAAAGAAGATCTCAGTCAATGGGCTAAATTTTCTGGCGACTACAATCCTATCCATTTTGATGAAAAAATCGCAAGAGAAGTTGGGTTGGGTGGTATTGCAGTACACGGCATGCTGGCAATGATCCCGCTCAAAAGCGGATACGATTATCTGTCACAACCAAATAGGGAAATGGGCAGACAGTGGCACGTTAATTTGCGCAATCCCGTCCCTCTGGATGCCTGCTATTGTGTTAAAACTAAGCATACTGACCGAAATGGGAAAACGACCTTTAATCTGCAAGACGAAACAACTAACCTGAAACCTTTAGTTGGTCACTATAGCTGTTTCGATTTTTCACAAAAAACTGGCTTTCCTGAAAAACCACGTTGCCAAGTTCCCATACAAGAGACGATAAAGAAATCCATCGAATTCAAACATACCTTCCCGGAAATCAATGAGTTCTGGATCTTTCTCGATGCTCTGATGTTTTATCTTTTCATGCAGCAAAGTGCCAAAACCGCACTAGCAACAGAATTTAAAACCTATTTTGGCAAACAAGAACATGATGAAACATGCCTCAAAGACCTTATTGTCTTGCATGTCATGCACACCGTGAGTTTTTCTCCCGCGCTGCTCAATCGCCAAATCCCAGATGAAATGCCGAATATCGAATATACGATTCTGCCAAAAGATACATTCGATGTTGATGGGTCGTTATACGGTACGTTGGAAATCCCGATCTGGCTGAATGGAGAAATCTCTTTAGTTGTTGAGATGAGCCTGATGGGAACAACAAAAAGAAAGCAGATTGCCAACTAAGATTTGATGAATGCGGTATTGGCAGACGGATGGCAAAAATTTAGAGGAATAACTTAATGAGTATCAGCACACCTTGGGTTTTTATTTCAGGAGGATCACGTGGTATCGGCAAAGGCATAGTAAAAATGCTGGCTGCTCAGAACTATCACGTGGTTTTTACCTATAAATCAAGCACAAATGAAGCTCAAACATTGTGTCAGGAAATTCAACAGCAAGGTTATCGCTGTGAGGGCTATCAATGTGATGTCTCAAACGCAGAAGAAGTGAAAATATTGTCAACAGAGCTTATCTCACGATATGGCTCTCCCTATGCCATCATCAATAACGCCGGAATTACACAAGATGCATTGCTAATAAATATGAAAGAAGAAGAGTGGCACAATGTGATTTCTACCAATCTTTCTTCTGTTTATTTAGTCAATCACGCTTTTCTCCCTGAAATGATTACTGCGGGAGAAGGCTGCATTATCCACATGAGCTCAGTCACTGCATTTAAAGCCAACTCAGGGCAAGTTAATTACGCTGCAACCAAGGCCGCTATGATCGGTATTACCCGCTCACTAGCAGTTGAAGTTGGCCGATTTAATGTTCGGGTCAATACCGTTGCGCCAGGCTTGATTGATACTGAAATGCTGGATCATATCCCTGCATCACATAGGAAAAAACTATTGTCTAACATCCCATTGGGCCGTTTAGGTTCAGTGGAAGATATTGCTCTGACAATCAATTTCCTGCTCAGCCCCGGGGGACGCTACATCACCGGGCAAACATTCGTTATTGATGGAGGAATGACGGCCTGAGTCAGTTAAGTAATTAACATCAATGGCTTCGTACCCCTATTCTGTGATTATTTGTACCCAGATAAATGTTCTGGGTACTGACACAAAATACCGTTAATCATTGCCAGATAGACAATCCAGCCTATCTGATAAATGTTAATAACGATAATAAACAATTTTAATATTAAATCATGCTTTTGGCGTTAAGTGCTAAATATTAGCAATTCTCATTTTATCAAATGAGAAGAGCTTGACCTTGTAGTCGACTCCAAGGTGTTTAATCAAATATAAGCACATTATTTAAGACGAATTTACTTTTAATCACTGCGATGGGAGAGGACACATGGCCGGAGAAATACAATCACCTCCGATTAATGAGAAAAAGTCAAAGCGTAAATTAGCACTAATCCTCGCAACTCTCTTATTTGTTTTTGCCGGGTTGGGTTACTTCGCCTATTGGCTTATTTCACTACGTCATTATCAAGCGACTGATGATGCCTACGTTGTTGGTAATCAGGTACAAGTGATGGCCCAGATCACCGGTAGCGTAACCGCTATTTATGCCGATAATACCGACTTCGTTCAGCAAGGCGATATTCTGCTACGTTTGGACGCCATTGATGCGGAACATGCTTTTGAGCGAGCGAAAAATACATTAGCTAATCATGTCAGACAAACTCACCAAACCATTATTGATAATGAAAAACTACTAGCTAACATTGAGCTCAAACAAACGGCACTACAACAGGCTCAAGATGATTTAAAACGACGTGAACATCTGGGGCTGACAGGTGCTATCGCCAAAGAAAATCTGATTCATTCCCGCAATAGCGTGCAAATGGCAAAATCTGAGCTAAATGTGGCTCGACAACAATATTATGCCAACCAAGCATTAGTTATAGATACCCCATTAGATCAACAACCTGCTATTAAACTGGCAGCCTCCCAGCTCCGCGATGCATGGTTAACCTTACAGCGCACTCAAATTGTAGCGCCGGTAACCGGCTACGTTTCACGCCGCAGTGTTCAAGTCGGCTCACAAATAAAAAATGGTGCTCCTCTGATGGTTATCGTACCCGCAAATCAACTTTGGGTCGAAGCTAACTTCAAAGAAGTTCAACTCGCCAATGTCCGTATCGGTCAACCTGTAACACTGGTGAGTGATTTCTATGGTAGTGATGTCACTTATCAGGGCCGAATTGTAGGTCTTGATATGGGTACTGGCAGCGCATTTTCTTTACTACCGGCACAAAACGCCACCGGCAACTGGATCAAAGTGGTTCAACGTTTGCCTGTTCGTGTTGAATTGGAAGCACAGCAGCTTATTGATCATCCTTTACGCATTGGTTTATCCATGCATGCCACAGTTGATACCCGAAATCGGGATGGTCTGGTGCTTGCCAATACACCTCGCAACAGCATTGTTTATGAAACCAACGTCTTGACTTACAACACTGGAGAAATTGATCAGCTAATTAACGAAATCATTCAAGTTAATACCAGTCAAAATAAGTGAGGTTAACATGCTAAAAGAGCCATTATCAGGAGCCAAACTTGGCTGGCTAACTCTGGCTTTAGCATTAGCCGCCTTTTTACAAATATTAGATCTGACCATCGCCAACGTTGCAATATCAACGATAGCTGGAGATTTAGGCTCATCAGTATCACAAGGTACTTGGGTAATTACTTCATTCGCCGTTGCTAACGCGATCTCCATCCCATTAACTGGCTGGTTGGCAAAACGGTTTGGGGAAGTCCGGGTTTTCTTAGTTTCAATGATCTTGTTTGTGATCACTTCCTGGTTGTGTGGTATTGCCAATAGCTTAGAAATGTTGATCATTTCCCGCGTTCTACAAGGTATCTCAGCCGGGCCAATTATGCCCCTTTCGCAAAGTTTGCTACTCAACAACTATCCTCCGCTAAAACGCAATATGGCTCTGGCAATGTGGTCAATGACTATCGTTGTCGCTCCGGTTTGTGGTCCCATTCTTGGTGGTTGGATCAGTGACAACTATCATTGGGGGTGGATTTTCCTCATCAATGTCCCGGTCGGCTGTGCTGTCATCGCTATCACCTGGATGCTATTAAAAAATCGGGAAACTGAAACCAAGATCAGCCCCATTGATGGCATAGGACTAATTTTATTGGTTACCGGTGTTGGTTGTTTTCAGTTACTGCTTGATAGAGGAAAGGAACTTGACTGGTTCAACTCGACAGAGATTATTGTATTAGCGATTATTGCGGTTATTGCCATTACTTTCCTGATCATTTGGGAATTGACCGATGATGATCCGATCATTGATTTATCGCTATTTAAATCACGTAATTTTACTATCGGTACTTTATGTATTAGTTTGGCCTTCTTACTCCATATTGGCACGCTGGTTCTACAACCTCAACTATTACAAATGGTCTTTGGCTATACTGCCACTTGGGCAGGGTCGGTAATGGCCCCATTGGGAATAGTGCCGATAATACTTGCACCAATCATTGGT
Organism: Photorhabdus hainanensis; assembly: GCF_018448965.1. Classification (NCBI taxonomy): domain Bacteria; kingdom Pseudomonadati; phylum Pseudomonadota; class Gammaproteobacteria; order Enterobacterales; family Morganellaceae; genus Photorhabdus; species Photorhabdus hainanensis. Next base: position 214,581 of record NZ_RCWD01000002.1, read on the forward strand.
CGTTTTAGTTCAAAAATCGATATGCGTTATCTAGTCATATTCAGCTTTATCGTTTTTGCACTCTGTTTTTTTTGGCGGGCTTATACCTTCGAACTATCAATGGATTTTTCTACTGCTGCCTGGCCGCAATTTATCCAAGGCTTTGCTATTGCCTGTTTAATCATGCCATTAGCGGCCATTATATTATCCGATATCGAACCCGCTAAAGTTGCCTCTGCGGGTAGCTTGTTCAACTTCTTACGCACTCTGGCAACATCCGTAGGTACTTCAATTACCACTACTATGTGGCCCCGCCGTGAAGCTGTCCACCACGTTCAGTTAACTGAATCGATAACTCCCCATAATCCTATTGCTCAGCAAGCCTATGAGAAAATGGAACAGTTAGGGATGTCACAGGCTCAAGCTAGCAGTTCTCTGGCGCGTGAAGTCACCAATCAAGGATTGATTATTGCCGCTAACGAGATTTATTGGCTATTTGGCTTTGTTTTCCTAATCTTGTTGCTTCTTATCTGGTTGGCCAAACCCACGGTTGGAGAAAAGAAATAGCACAATGATCAAAGAACTTATTATAGAGCGCTTTCCAGTAAGACCTTGGTGAATATTAAATCTTGTCAAAATAGCACCTTATCAGGCGCTATTTTGTCATTCCATAGAACATGTTTTTTCATTACCAAGACACCGCTCAACCTCCGGTTGTTTCAGACGCCTGGCACATTAAAAAGAATTTAAACGCGGGGGTATCCGTCTCATCGTGATACGCATAACCTAATGCATCAAGGTGACGCTTAAAACGCACTTCCGTGCCTGACAATTCAAATGCGGCTAACACCCGGCCATAATCTGTACCATAATTGCGATAATGGAATAATGTAATATTCCAGTAAGTTCCCAAAGTTTGTAGGAACTTTAATAAAGCCCCCGGCGATTCAGGAAATTCAAAACTAAACAAGCGCTCTTTCAATGGCTTAGATGGACGACCGCCGATCATATAGCGAACATGTAATTTCGCCATTTCATCATCTGAAAGATCAGCAACCTGATACCCTGCGGTACGCAATTCCGCGATAATTTCCCGTCGTTCCATCTCACCACGACTCAGGCGAACACCAACGAAAAGACAAGCCTGATCAGGATCAGCATCCGTATAACGATAATTAAATTCTGTTACCACCCGATCGCCCAACTTCTGGCAAAAACTCAGGAAACTCCCTTTATGTTCAGGAATAGTCACTGCCAGCAATGCTTCCCGCTGCTCGCCCAATTCACAACGCTCAGAGACATAACGCAATCCGTGAAAACTCACATTAGCACCAGAAAGAATATGTGCCAGTCGTTCACCTTTAAGCTGATACTGCTGAACATACTTTTTCAATCCAGCTAGTGCCAATGCGCCGGATGGCTCAGCAATCGCACGTACATCTTCAAACAGATCTTTTACCGCTGCACAAATAGCATCACTGTCTACTGTGATAACAGCATCCACATATTGCTGACACAAACGAAATGTTTCATCACCGATACGCTTAACAGCAACACCTTCAGCAAATAAGCCAACTCGTGGTAAATCTACCGGATGTCCAGCTTCCATTGCCGCTTTCAGGCAAGCTGAATCTTCCGCTTCCACCCCAATGACTTTAATCTCTGGCATCAGTTGCTTAATCAACACTGCCACGCCAGCAATCAAGCCACCACCACCAACAGGTACAAAGATGCGATCCAAGCGCACATCCTGTTGTAAAAGTTCCATCGCCAGTGTTGCCTGACCTGCGATTACAGCGGGATGATCAAACGGAGGAATAAAGGTATAACCCTCCTGTTGTGCCATTTCTATTGCTTTAGCTTTAGCCTCATCAAAATTAGCGCCATACAACAGAGCCTTACCACCGAAACGACGGACTGCATCAACTTTAATATCCGCGGTAGTAACCGGCATAACAATCAGAGATTTAATTCCCAAACGATTAGCGGAAAGCGCCACCCCCTGAGCATGATTACCGGCTGACGCAGTAATCACTCCTCGGTTTTTCTGTTCCTCAGTCAAACCTGCAATCATGGCATACGCACCACGGAGCTTAAAACTGTGAACAGGTTGTCGATCTTCCCGCTTTACCAAAATAGTATTTCCCAAGCGGGCAGAAATTTTCTCCATTTCCTGCAAAGGAGTCACCTGAGCAACTTCATAAACCGGTGCGCTTAATGCCGCTTTCAAATACTCTGCACCATTTGGTGCGGAAGTTAAGGGAAGAAATGCAGCCATGCGATTATCCCCCTAACTTAGATTTATCACGGACAGCGCCTTTATCCGCACTGGTCGCCAATGAAGCATAGGCTCTCAGGGCAAACGAGACCTGACGTTCACGAGCTTTCGGCGTCCACGCATTATTACCGCGGGCAAATTCAGCCTCTTGACGGGTAGCAAGTATCTTTTCATCTACATCAAGTCGAATTTTCCGCAATGGAATATCAATATCAATAATATCGCCATCTTGAACCAAACCGATTAGCCCTCCATTAGCCGCTTCTGGAGAAACATGGCCGATCGACAAACCCGAGGTACCACCAGAAAAACGCCCATCTGTAATCAATGCACAGCTTTTACCTAACCCCATAGATTTTAGATAAGTCGTCGGATACAACATTTCCTGCATGCCGGGCCCACCTTTTGGCCCTTCATAACGAATGACCACCACATCACCCGCAACAACTTTTCCACCCAGGATCGCATCAACCGCATCTTCCTGACTTTCGTAAACTTTGGCTGGCCCACGGAACGTCAGACTGTCCTTATCCACCCCCGCAGTTTTTACAATACAGCCATCTATAGCCAAATTACCAAATAGAACTGCAAGACCACCATCCCGACTATAGGCATGTTCAATGTCGCGAATACACCCTTCTGCACGGTCGGTATCCAATGAAGGCCAACGACAATCTTGCGAAAATGCCTGAGTAGTACGGATACCCGCAGGGCCTGCCGAATACATCTCCTTTACTGGCTCATCCGCCGTCTGCATCACATCGTACTGATTAAGCGTTTGTAACAAATCCAGACCCAAAACATTTTTAACCTGACGATTCAACAGACCAGCTCTATCCAGCTCACCTAAAATACCGATCACACCACCAGCACGATGAACATCTTCCATATGGTATTTTTGTGTACTTGGTGCAACCTTACAGAGATGAGGGATCTGACGAGACAAACGATCAATATCCGCCATAGTGAAATCCACTTCCCCTTCCTGCGCCGCAGCCAGTAAGTGAAGCACAGTATTAGTTGAGCCACCCATTGCAATATCCAACATCATCGCATTTTCAAATGCGGCTTTCGTTGCAATACTACGCGGTAGAACACTATCATCATTTTGTTCATAATAGCGCTTAGTCAGCTCAACAATGCGTTTGCCCGCATTCAGAAACAACACCTTGCGATCTGCATGAGTAGCCAGTAATGAACCGTTCCCCGGTTGAGACAAGCCCAACGCTTCTGTCAAACAATTCATAGAGTTAGCTGTAAACATGCCTGAGCAGGAGCCACAGGTTGGGCAAGCTGAGCGCTCAATCTGGCTACTATCCTCATCACTGACATTCGGGTTCGCACCTTGGATCATGGCATCGATCAGATCCAATTTGATAATCTGATCTGACAATTTAGTTTTACCCGCCTCCATAGGACCACCGGAAACAAAAATCACCGGAATGTTCAGACGCAATGCCGCCATCAGCATACCTGGGGTAATTTTGTCACAATTGGAAATACACACCATCGCGTCCGCACAATGTGCATTCACCATATATTCAACAGAATCAGCAATTAATTCACGTGACGGCAGAGAATAGAGCATACCACCATGCCCCATTGCGATACCGTCATCCACCGCTATGGTATTGAACTCTTTTGCAACACCGCCTGATGCCTCAATCTGTTCAGCAACCAGTTTACCTAAGTCCCGCAAATGAACATGCCCGGGAACAAACTGAGTAAATGAGTTAACTACTGCAATAATCGGTTTACCAAAATCTGCATCGGTCATCCCTGTCGCGCGCCATAAAGCGCGAGCTCCAGCCATATTGCGACCATGAGTCGTAGTGGCAGAACGGTACTTAGGCATTATTTTCACTCCCGTGTCATCAAAACAGGCGGGGAACGAACCGCCCGTTAAATTATTTATAGTTCTATTAAAGGTATAGTTCTATTAAGGATTGACCGGATCTAACCAGCCCCATTTATCGTCTGTCGTGCCATCAAACAAACCAAAGAAAGCTTGTTGAATTTTCTTAGTAACAGGCCCGCACTTACCGATACCAACCTGAATATCATCAACACTGCGAACAGGTGTAATTTCAGCCGCTGTACCTGACATAAAAACTTCATCAGCCAGGTACAGAGATTCGCGCGACAATACCTGCTCACGCACTTCCAGCCCCAAATCTTTGGCTAATTTGATAATGGCATCACGGGTAATTCCTGGTAACGCAGATGAAGTAAATGGTGGCGTGAACAATATGCCATCTTTTACCTCAAACAGATTTTCACCCGCACCTTCTGAGATATAACCATAAACATCTAGTGCAATACCTTCTTGATATCCACGACGACGGGCTTCACTGCCTACCAAAAGTGAAGACAGGTAGTTACCACCTGCTTTGGCCGCAGTTGGTATTGTATTTGGCGCCGCACGATTCCATGAAGAAACCATCGCATCAATCCCTTGCTCCAATGCTTCTTCTCCCAGATAAGCTCCCCAAGGAAAAGCAGCGATAATAACATCCGTTTTATAGCCAGCCGGGGGATTAACTCCCATGCCAACATCACCGATAAAGACTAGTGGACGTATATAAGCACTGACTAAATTATTTTTACGCAGAGTTGCCCGACATGCTTCCATTAATTCATCGACACTCTGGCTCAACGGCATGCGATAAATCTTTGCAGAATCATGTAAACGCTGCATATGCTCACGATGACGGAAAACCACGGGTCCTTTATGAGAGTCATAACAGCGAACTCCCTCAAAAACAGAGGTGCCGTAATGTAAAGCATGGGACATGACGTGAACTTTAGCATCTGCCCAAGGAACCATCTCACCATTGAACCAAATGTAATCGGATTGCTTCGTCATTCTCTTATTCCTTTATTTCTACGTTACGCACGTATGAGTTGTGATTTTTGTTGCAGGATCTTGACGCCAGCGACATCCACTAATTTAGCCAGTTGTGAAGACAACAAATTAACCGGTTTTTGGCTGGCGACAATTAATTCGATATTAACATTATCGCCATCCATTGTTTGATCCATATTCATGGAACAGATCTGAAATCCACGATGACGCGTTACCCGTAAGATACGCTCTAATATTTCAGGACGGAAACGAGCATGGATTGCAAGTTGATGCTGCATCATAATGATTTCTCCAACATAGTTTCATTGCTTGCGCCGGGAGGGACCAACGGCCAAACGTTCTCTAATTCCTCAATAGATACCTGTAATAAATAGGGACCCTTACTGGCAAATAATGCATTCAGAGCTTCATCAATCTGTGATTTATCCGTGATATGTTGCCCAGGAATATCAAAAGCTTTCGCTAATGTGACAAAATCAGGGTTATCTGTTAATGTCGTTTCGCTATATCGCTTATCAAAAAACAGCTCCTGCCATTGCCGCACCATTCCTAACCGCTGGTTATCCAACAATAAAATTTTTACTGGTAATTGTTTACGTTTAATTGTTCCCAATTCCTGAACATTCATCATGAAAGAACCATCACCAGATACACAGATCACCATATCTTCCGGTCGAGCAATCTGAGCGCCAATCGCAGCAGGGATACCAAATCCCATCGAGCCCAAGCCACTCGATGTAATGAAATTTTCAGGCCCATCAAAAGTCATATGTTGAGCTGTCCACATTTGATGCTGTCCAACATCGGTAGTAATAACCGTATTACATGCTTTACGATCTGAAACCTGCTTCAATAACCAAGGCGCATAGATACTCTCCCCCTGATGGTCATAACACCAAGGATATTTAGCTTTCAGATATTTCACTTCCTGTTGCCAGGGCATAATTGACAATGGCTGCTGCAAACGGGGCAATAATGCCTTCACATCCCCCAGTAACGACACATGAGCCTGACGTAATTTACCCAACTCTGCCGGATCAATATCCAGATGAATAACTTTTGCACGCGGAGCAAAAGTATTAAGTTTGCCAGTCACACGATCATCAAAACGAGCACCTACAGCAATCAACAAATCACATGACTGAACGGCAAGATTGGCCGCTTTCGAACCATGCATCCCAAGCATTCCCAGATAACATGGATGTTCTGAATCAGCAGCTCCCAAACCTTTCAACGTAGAAACAACCGGCATACCTGTTTCCACAACAAAATCTCGCAGAACAGAAACCGCTTGAGACATTCCTACTCCACCACCGACATACAATACTGGCTTTGCCGCAGCCGCAATCATCTTCCGAGCTTGTTCTAATTCACTTTCCGAACAGGGCGCTTTTTGCTCAACGGGTACCAAATGTGGAACCAAATTCCCCTCTTTCAGCTGAATATCTTTAGGAATATCAATCAAAACTGGGCCAGGTCGACCACTAGTGGCAATAGAAAAGGCTTCCACCATAATTTGAGGTAAATTTTCCAGTGAATCCACTAAGAAACTGTGTTTGGTACAAGCAAGGGAGAGACCTAAAACATCGACTTCTTGAAAGGCATCAGTTCCAATCAATTCAGAACCAACCTGACCAGTGATAGCAACAACAGGAACAGAATCTAACAACGCATCGGCTAACCCAGTGATTAAGTTTGTTGCTCCCGGTCCCGATGTAGCGATACAAACTCCCGGCTTACCACTGGCTCTCGCATAACCGATTGCAGCCATAACCGCACCCTGCTCATGCCGACAAAGCAAATGCTCCACACCACCATCGTACAAAGCATCATAAACCGGCATGATCGCACCACCAGGGTAGCCGAAAACCTTATCAACACCCTGCGTTCGTAATGCTTTTACAACCCACTGCGCCCCGTTCATTTTTCATATCCCCTGTGTTTACCCTGTGAGACAAGATTTTGTTCTGTTGTATGTTTCCGTCTCTATCTGATTTTGCTTGTCGAAAAAAAACCCCCGCGCCTTTCGGTGCGGGGGTCTTCGAGAGATCTGGCTGTTTTTCTAAGCCTTTCTTCGTCCAAGTGCTGCCCCGCACGGTGGGATAATAATCACCACCACGCTGACAATAATTAGGCTAATCACTAGGACAAATGTGTTCATAATCTTGGTCGTTTAATTCGTTTGTTTAATCTATATTTAAGAGTTATCACGTTCTTCATAGCTTGACAACATTTATTTTGTTTTATTATTCGATATGAAAAAATACTGTTTATTTTCAATTAAATACTTGTCATTTAGATTATTTATCTATTAAATAATCCAATTTAAGTGATAAAAACCAACTGATTAGATATAAACAAAACAACACACAAAGCGGTAACATAAAAAACAAATCATTCAACTATAACCAAAAGTAAAGATCTTATTATTAATCACCCAGGTGATAAAAACTCCTCATTAAAAATAAAACAGAATGATATAACACGCTAAATTTATTCACTGTGAAAAATATATAAATTTTAATTTCAAATAAACTATTTCAATAAAACCAATCTAAAAACACGACTTAAATAAAACCTCATAATATGAATATAAAAATAATCAATTTTATAATCTAAGCTAAAAACTATAAAACCATAAAAATCAATCAAATAAAATAAAAATCACTTAATAATTATTTCAAAAAAGTCTTTAGCGTTGCTTCACAAAATATTCATTAGAGCCGCTTCGCAAAAAAATAATAGAAAACTATTTATTATCTAATTTCAGTCCATCATATGCCCTTTCTTACGAAGGAGAATAGGATGGCCCTCGCTGTTATTTATACCAGAGCGACTATAGGTATTCATGCCCCAATTGTTACTGTTGAAGCGCATATTAGTAATGGCTTACCTGGATTAACTTTGGTTGGTTTGCCTGAAACAGCCGTAAAAGAAGCAAGAGATCGTGTCAGAAGTGCGTTGATCAACAGCGGGTTTACCTATCCGTCTAAAAGAATCACCGTCAATCTGGCGCCCGCAGATCTTCCCAAGGAAGGTGGTCGTTATGATTTGCCGATCGCTATCGCTATTCTGGCCGCTTCAGAACAAATACCTACCAATACACTAAATCATTATGAGTTTCTTGGTGAACTCGCTCTATCCGGTGGTCTACGAAAAGTTAACGGCGCAATTTCAGCCGCGCTCAGCGCAGGAGAAGCAGGAAGGCAACTTATTCTACCAACAGAAAACGCAATAGAACTGGCAATCTTATCTCAGAATGAGACGTTAATGGCAGAACACCTCTTACATATCTGCCACTTCCTTCAGGGAGAAAAACAACTACTGACAACAACGATCCAACATAAGCCCTCAACAGAGCCATCACAGCCAGATCTTCAGGATATTATTGGCCAAGAACAAGCAAAACGCGCACTGGAAATCACAGCAGCAGGCGGACATAATCTTTTACTACTTGGCCCACCAGGGACAGGGAAAACAATGTTGGCAAGCCGTCTATGTAGTTTATTACCGCCATTAACAAACAAAGAAGCCCTTGAGGTAGCCGCTATCAATAGCCTAGTGGATACCTACCTTCCACCTGAACAATGGCATACACGCCCATTCAGAGCGCCTCATCACAGCTCTTCAATGGCAGCACTGGTTGGCGGGGGCGGGCTGCCAAAACCCGGTGAAATTTCACTTGCTCACAATGGGGTGCTATTTCTAGATGAACTACCTGAATTTGAACGCAGAGTCCTTGATGCTCTCAGAGAACCACTGGAATCAGGGGAAATAATTATCTCCCGGGCCAGAGCAAAAGTTTGTTTTCCTGCTCAAGTTCAGTTGATCGCAGCAATGAATCCTAGCCCGACGGGCTACCATCAGGGAATTCACAATCGAAGTAATCCTCAGCAAATACTGCGATACCTGGCAAAACTTTCTGGACCTTTTTTAGATCGTTTTGATCTCTCAATTGAAGTTCCTCTATTACCCATTGGAACATTGAGTAGCCCTCTTAGATCAAGCGAAAGCAGTAAAGATGTAAGATTAAGAGTGCTGGCAGCGCGAGAAATACAATTGAAACGTTGTGGAAAGATTAATGCCCATCTGAATAGTAAAGAGACAGAGGCATTTTGTAAGCTCAAACCTAACGATGCTGTATTTCTAGAACAAACGCTAATAAAACTAGGACTTTCAATCCGAGCATGGCACCGAATTCTGAGAACATCCCGGACACTTGCCGACTTAGAAGAAAAAAAAGAGATAGAAAAACCACATATCATGGAAGCCTTAAGCTACCGCAGTATGGACAGGCTATTAATACAATTACAAAAACAATCGGGTTAGAAATGAAAAAGGGGCAAAGCCCCTATATTCACAATTTGTGATGATATTAATCATCAGTGTCGGTATAGTCATCGGAAGCATCAATCTGAGGCTTACCGCCTGAAAGAGTATGAAAACGTTTTGGACGACTAATCCTTGCAAGATATTTGGTCCATACTTTTTCTTCCATTGTCACAGGCTGCCGTTCACCCCGGCAAACAGCAACAAACAGCTCTTCTACTTCTGTTTGAGGCTCGCGTTTACCAAGATCTAACTCATTGAACGCATAACCGTGGCGCTCTAGCAATTGCGCCTCTTTAATGGTGAAATCCCCATGACGGGAGAACCCACGAGGGTAATTTTTGTTATCAAAAAAACGATTAGTCGTGATGAAGCTTTCGGCCATCTGACACACTCCTAATTCTAGTACTGTTACTATCATGCCAATTATGGCGCGGAGTATTAGATAGGCCTGGCGTTCTGTAAAACAAAAAATTTAAATCTTAACGATAAATATTATTGGAGATATATGTGGACACTGAATTACTGAAAACCTTCTTGGAAGTCAGTAAAACTCGTCACTTTGGGAGAGCAGCCGAATCATTGTACCTGACGCAATCAGCAGTTAGCTTTCGCATACGCCAGCTAGAAAATCAATTAGGTACCCATCTTTTCACTCGCCATCGCAATAACATCCGTCTTACAGCGGCAGGAGAGCGCCTTGTTCCCTATGCCGAATCACTGATGAGTACTTGGCAGTTGGCTAAAAAGGAGATAATGCACGCTTCTCAACATACTGAATTAACAATTGGTGCCACCGCATCACTATGGGAAGCATATTTAACCCCCTGGTTACAAGATTTCTATAAAAAACATCAGGAATTAAGATTAGAATCTCGGGTTTCTACACGACAATCCCTTGTTAAACAACTTCATTCTCGTGAATTAGATCTGTTAATCACTACCGAACCACCTAAAATGGATGAGTTCCAAAGCCTATTATTAGGGAATATTTGCTTGAAATTATTAACAACAGAAGAAAATCTGAAATGCCAAATTAAAAATTACATCAAACTAGAATGGGGAGCTGATTTCCATCATCAGGAACAACGGATCTTAAAAAGTGAGCAGCTACCCATCATCACAACCACCTCAGCACATATAGCCCGCCAACTACTCAATAGCGTAAGAGGAGCCGCCTTCTTACCAATACACTGGCAAAATGAACATCCAGAACTGGTTTCTTATCCAAACACCGAACTAATTGAACGTCCATTATATGCTATATGGCTACAAAAAAATGATCAGCAAGCATTCATTCAACAGCTATTAAAAATACCTATCATACATACTTCTGCAAGAGGTTAAGAAGTTTTCATATAAATCATTCAATCAGTAAGTATGTGTTCTGCAAAACTTATGGATAGCAATACTATACGAAAACAGGAATGAAAATAGTAAGGGAGAAAGAAGTTTCAGATAGAGCATAAAGTGGGATTACTTTTTTATCTTCCCACATATAGCTCCTTATTTACCAAATAATCCTTACGTATAGTTTGAAATTATGACTTGAATCAGACGCGGTGTTCCTACTTTATCGTTTTAGGTATCCTTTCCTTCAATTCGAGCCTTTCTTAAGAAAAAAGCTTCGTAATCAAAATATTAGATAAAATTCTTTCGCATATATCCTCTAGGCGCTTAGTTCAGAAGAGCTTTTACTAGTATGGAGATTGCCAGAAAGTCTAAAAGGTTACTTATAAGAATTCACTTCGATAATAGATAATTAGAAAGAAAGGTTTTATTGCTACAAGATCGAATAATATTGAGGAAAGACTATTCAACTGAAAGTGTTTAACAGCATACTATGATGAATTCAAATCGATGGCAACATTGGCTTTACGAACCAGACGATATTTGGAAATGAATTCTCCAAGTGATACCATTTCTGGGGAAAAAGTTCGCATAAAGGGATTTTTAGTGTAATAGCAAATCCGTTTTTCTTACAAAGCTTCATAGAAAAAGGCGCTGACCAAAAGCCAGCGCCTTATCAATAATCTTATCTAAGCAGCATATATGGGTAACCACTACTATAAACTATCTTAGTTGCCGCTGAGCTTATAACTGGCAGGGGCGGAGAGACTCGAACTCCCAACACCCGGTTTTGGAGACCGGTGCTCTACCAATTGAACTACGCCCCTAAATTAAGGTGGCGGTGCGGACGGGGCTCGAACCCGCGACCCCCGGCGTGACAGGCCGGTATTCTAACCAACTGAACTACCGCACCACCGAATTCTCTGTGATTTATATCGCTTGCTACGATATAAAACTTAAATACCAATTTGGGCAGTTTACGAACAGCTTGCCTGCCGTTCGCCCTTCGGACCGCCGCCCCTCGCGACGCTTAAATCCGTCTGTAACAGATTTATCCTACTCACTGCTATTCGTGCTTTATGCTGCCTTTCATCGCAACACAACACTAAAAGTGAAGCCTGGCAGTGTCCTACTCTCACATGGGGAGACCCCACACTACCATCGGCGCTACGGCGTTTCACTGCTGAGTTCGGCATGGGGTCAGGTGGGACCGCCGCGCTATCGCCGCCAGGCATATTCGGTTTCCTTCCGGCCGTTGCGTCTCTTCCGACACAACCACCCGAAGCAATCTGTTCAACAAGCTGAAATCTGTCTCTCTTCTGTCTTCCGACTTCTGTTTGCTGTCTTCCGACACCAAAACCCCTTCGGCGTTGTAAGGTTAAGCCGCTCGGCTCATTAGTACTGGTCAGCTCAACGCATCGC
>NZ_RCWD01000003.1:0-20249 GCF_018448965.1 Photorhabdus hainanensis
GGACAATGCCAATACAGAGCTGGAATCTAACGCTGTCGCAACTCTATATTTACTTTGAAGGACGTTTGGATAATGTGATAACGTTGTAATCGCTAAATTAACGTGACACAGAATTCTGAACGCCCTCATTCGAGAAGGTCGGGAATTAGGCCATGAAATGGCTTATCTTACAGGCATCAATAACATCAAGCAGAAAGATGGGGCGATTGGCTTTTTTACTGATGGCATCCTGACTCGTACCAGTGTGTACCACCAAGCTCTGATACTCGCTTTGGTGCCGGTACATCATGAAATTTATAAAGCGCTGAACGCCCGTTAAACAGGCATTCACCATTAGGCCGCAGTCGGCGGCCTGCTATTTTAATAATTGCTGTTCCAACCACGCCTTCACATCGTTTGAGGCAAACTTCAAGCTATTAGAGCCGCGCGTAATCGTCGCAATACCCACCCCAAGTTCATTTTTCAGCTCACGTTGACTCATTTTGCCACTCATCAACTCCTTGATGATTCGTACCCTGGTAGCTAGCGCTGTCCGTTCATCTGGCGTCAATAATAACTGCAAAATCGGATGCTGTAGATTTTCAGCAAAAGCCTGTTGGAGTAATGTCACGAAACATTGCCAATCTTCATGATCTTGCGGCGAAAGCGCCGGGTCTGTCAGATGATTCGTCGTCATAATCAATCAGTCATCATACTATTTAACTAGTACAGCAGCATAACATAGTTTGCCATAAATCAATAACGCCTTTGCCACTCCGCGTTAGTCAGCACGTTTGATGATTTGCCCATGAAATGACTATAGAAAACATCATAAACCAAAACATTTTTGACATAATTGCGAGTTTCAGCAAATGGAATGCTTTCAATAAAAGCTATCGCATCCAGTCGCCCATCACTGTTAGATAACCAGCGCTCTACCCGCGTTGGTCCCGCATTATAGGCAGCGCTGGCAAGTATCCGATTATTTCCAAAACGCAGATAAACTGACTCAAGATAAGCAGTACCGATTTCGATATTCGTCAGCGGGTTTATAAGTTGGCTACTGTTTACATATCCTTGAATGCCATTTCGCTTAACCGTATCCTCCGCCGTTTCCGGCATCACCTGCATCAACCCCATTGCCCCGACTGGTGAACTGGCCTGCGGATTCCAGGCGCTTTCTTGACGGGCTATCGCCATCGCATAACTTTGAGAAATGCCTTTATTCGCAGTGAAATGACTAAATTCCCGCAGCCATGCCAATGGAAAACGTTCTTCAAGGTAGTCCCACATTTTTCCAGTTATTGTCGCCTGTACACTTAGAGCCGCCCATTTTTGATCGAAAGCATAACGCGCCAGTTGCTGTTGTTTTAATTTATCTTGGCTGGCGACCAGGTAGCTCCACTCTATGCGAGCAAGATTATCCATTTGCCAATATAGTAGTTCTCTCACTCTCTGTACTTCGGGTATTGAAGCAATAGCCGCATCTGGCTTTTTTGCGCTATTCATCACCAGCGGATAGCTGACATTCAGTTTCTGTGCAGCAACCATTGGATAAAAACCACGGCCTTCTGTCAGCTTACGCAATATCGCCTCACCTTCGCTTTTATTACCCTGCGCCAATAGAATGTTAGCTTGCCAATAACGCCATTCTTCTTTGCTCTGCTTCTCTAACGGTAGCAATTTTATCCATTGAGCCACACCACGCTCATCTGCACGACCCAACGCCAAACGAACACGACGCTCAAGCAATGCAACAGATTGGCTATCGCGGATCACATCATCACGCCACTTCTCTTGTTCATCGCTCACCTCGCCCATTAACTGCCAGACAACAATCTCTTTTAATCGCTGACGTTCGTTTGCATTCATCTTTTGTACTCTGACAATTGATGAGATGATCGCTCTTGCCTGTTCCGGATCTTGACGCGCGAAACGCGAGAAAGCCGCTAAAGTAGCTACACGGGTAAAATCAGTCGGCCCGGTATGATTAGCAAAATCCGCTACAGTCGCAGGATCATCCTGCAATTTAATCAGACCTTCACTGATACTTTTGTATCCCAGTGGCAGTTGTTTAGCGAGGTAACTGACCAGTGACGTATTCCCCGCTTTTAACGCAAGACTAATACGCTGTAATATCAGTTTCGCTGATAAATGGCCGGTTTGCTGCCAAACATCAAATAATTTATCGCAACTGGCTGGCAAAGAACGACCATTCAACCAAACCTCTTTCGCTCCCTGCCAGGCAACCTGTTCCTCACCTGTAGCCCATTTAGCAAAATAGTAATGACAGCGGGCGGTAATAGGTTTCGGCGCAGTAGAAGTGAACGCCAATATCTCGCGCCAATCTTCGCGGCGTGCAAGCTCATTGATAAAACGGGATGATAAAGAACGTGCGGGAGGCAGATTAGGGTGGCGATCAACAAAATCATGGATCTTCGTTGATGTAGCAAATGACAGATCCTGAGTCAGCTCCCGGTATTGCAGATAAGGATAAAGCGGATAGTCTTTCAACGTTGGCATCAGCCTCGCGATTTCAGCCTTATCGCCGACATTCCACGCTTGTTTAATTTGCTGATATCTCTGCCGCTGATTTTCCAGAGAATCAGCGCTTGCTGCTATAGAGATAAAAACCAACCCTGCTGCTACCGCAAGGTATTGCCATTTAGCCATTACCACGCTCCTTCCGGAGATCAAATCAAATAGGTTAATATTACGAATGTATAAACAGCATAATAATATAATTACCACCGATTACCACATTAATTTATCCTATGATGAGATATATAACTATATATTCATAACAGGTAAGTTCTTTATCTAATAAACTCATTCACTTTAGCCAACCCAATCTAGGATCATCTTATTCGAGCAATTGGGTTATAGAGTTTATTGACTTAAATCGGGTAAACTGTGACAAATCGTGTTCAGATGAACATCAATAACCTAAACAGATATAATCAGGCATCAACGCGCCCTGTCCATGCGACTTGCTTCGCAAAACAGGCATTATCATTATCACCATCAGAGATAGCGAGGCTTATAGCAACGTGGCTCAATACGTCTACACCATGCATCGGGTCGGTAAAATTGTTCCCCCGAAACGTCATATTCTGAAAAATATCTCCTTGAGTTTCTTTCCAGGAGCAAAAATTGGCGTCCTTGGCCTTAATGGCGCCGGTAAATCGACCTTACTGCGCATTATGGCTGGCATCGATAAAGATATCGAAGGAGAAGCTCGCCCTCAACCAGGAATTAAAATTGGCTATCTACCACAGGAGCCTAAATTAAACCTTGAGCACACTGTCCGCGAAGCCGTGGAAGAAGCGGTCAGCGAGGTAAAACACGCGCTGACTCGTTTGGATGAAGTCTACGCAGCCTATGCTGATCCTGACGCTGATTTTGACAAACTGGCTAAAGAGCAAGGTGAACTGGAAGCGATTATTCAGTCCCACGACGGCCATAACCTTGATAACCAGCTTGAACGCGCCGCTGATGCCCTGCGTTTGCCGCCGTGGGATGCAAAAGTCGAGCATCTGTCCGGAGGGGAGCGCCGCCGTGTGGCACTCTGCCGCTTACTGCTGGAAAAACCCGATATGCTGCTACTGGACGAGCCCACGAACCACCTTGACGCCGAATCTGTCGCCTGGCTGGAGCGCTTCCTGCACGATTACGAAGGTACTGTTGTCGCCATTACCCATGACCGCTATTTCCTTGATAACGTTGCCGGTTGGATTCTGGAACTTGACCGTGGTGAAGGTATTCCGTGGGAAGGCAACTACTCTTCATGGCTGGAACAGAAAGATGCTCGTCTGGCTCAAGAAGCCGCAACAGAAGCCGCGCGTCGTAAATCCATTGAGAAAGAGCTGGAATGGGTTCGCCAAAATCCGAAAGGCCGTCAGGCAAAAGGTAAAGCACGTCTGGCCCGTTTTGAAGAATTAAATAGCGTTGAATACCAGAAACGTAACGAAACCAGCGAACTGTTTATTCCACCTGGGCCACGCCTGGGCGACAAAGTTCTGGAAGTGGAAAATTTAACCAAATCCTATGGCGACCGGGTTCTGATTGATAATCTGAGCTTCTCTCTGCCAAAAGGGGCGATTGTTGGGATTATCGGGCCTAACGGCGCCGGTAAATCTACCCTGTTCCGTATGATCTCCAATCAAGAACAGCCCGATTCCGGCACTATCACGTTAGGTGAAACCGTCAAACTCGCTTCTGTCGATCAGTTCCGTGACAGCATGGATGATAAGAAAACCGTTTGGGAAGAGATTTCCGGCGGTCAGGATATCATGCGTATAGGTAACTTCGAGCTGCCAAGTCGCGCCTATGTTGGCCGTTTTAACTTCAAAGGTGTTGATCAAGGCAAACGTGTCGGTGAACTGTCTGGTGGTGAAAGAGGACGGCTGCATCTGGCTAAACTACTGCAAGTTGGCGGTAACATGCTGTTGCTCGACGAACCAACCAACGATCTGGACATTGAAACCTTGCGCGCACTGGAAAACGCCTTGCTGGAATTCCCAGGTTGTGCGATGGTTATTTCCCATGATCGTTGGTTCCTTGATCGTATCGCAACCCACATCATTGATTACCAAGATGAAGGTAAAGTCACTTTCTTTGAAGGTAACTTTAGTGAATACGAAGACTATAAAAAGCGGACTCTCGGAGCAGAAGCACTGGAACCGCATCGCATTAAATATAAGAGAATCAGCAAATAATCATATTGAAAATGGCCTGGAGACAGGCCGTTTTCCACTCAATTATTTAGATATAAACTCATAGTCTTATTCATTATGCTATGTGTAAGATACGTGTCATGGATAATCTTTCCTTCTTTCAACGTAATAATACGATCTGCATGTTTGATAAGCCTATTATCCTGTGAAGCCACAACAACCGTACCTCTTTGGTTATGAGCAATAAAATTTAAGATATCAATCGCTATTTGGCAGTCATCATTATCAAGATAACGGGTTGGCTCATCAGCAAACAAATACCGAGGACTTTTCACAATGGCGCTGGCTATTGCCACCCGTTGTTTTTCATTATCGCGTAATTCCTTGGGATATATATCTTTCTTGTGTTTCAAACCAACAATATTCAGTGCCTTGGTTGCCCTGACTGTTGCTTCCTGATGAGAAGCCGTGATTCCACAAGAAAGAGATAATAGCAAATTATCCAGAACCGTAAGTTCATTAGATAAATTAATTCTTTGAAAGATAAAACCACAATTTATCAAATGAAATCTATCTAACTCGAAGTTATTCATCCTCCCCAATTCATTATCAGCAATTAATATTTTTCCTCCGTCGAGAGGCAATAACCCAGAAATCATTGCCAGCAAAGTACTTTTTCCTGAACAGAGATCCCCATTAATCAAAGTAAATTCACCTGGAAAAATAGAAAGAGTGATGTCTGAAATCATTTTCTGGTTAGCTTTACTTTTCGAAAAACCATATGAAATATCAATGGCTTCAATCGTAGCGATTTGATTCAAATTCATTATCTCAGCATAATTAATAGTGTAAGAAATCTGGCATTATCAGTAACTCTTACAGCCAGAGCAATCCGTAAAAATACAGATATTCATCATTATAAGATTACACAAACGAGGGAAAATCATATAAGAAATATCTCAATTGAAAGTATATCAATATTTCTACCAGTGACTATTTCAAATGACTATCTGCATGCTAAAATCAAAATTTTACTAAACAAGAGCAACCCATTCCTACCAACCATTCATTAACAATAGGCGACTATCTTGTTAGTACAAATAAAAAAATAACATCAGACAAATAATTTTTTATAGATAAAAACACCTTAATATCATAACAACATGTTAAAATTAATATTTAATCATCATAATAACAGCTACATATCGAACATTAAATTATTAATAAAGAAATCAACCCTCTCTTATTCCCAGACCAATCAAAAACCCAAGAACTTTTATTTATAAATCAACCGGGAAGTATTTAATTATTAATTTTGTTTTTATTCAAGAAATAAATAATCAATAGAAGTATCAAAAATATTAATAGCTGTTATATATTTTATTACTTACAGGAAATAAAAATATCCACCCACAATGCATATTGTGATTGGATATATATTTATTAATTTATCATATAAAATATTATATATAAACCTAATTACAAACGATTCAACTAACGTGTCATTTAGGATTAGCCGCTAAAAGTTGCTGAATGAGTTCAATACAACGTAGGAAACGCTGATCATAATCAGGTGAATCCACATTGACATATTCAATATTATTACTTTTCAGCATATCCTCCAGTAGTTGCTGGAACTCTTTACGATCCTGTTCGCTGCCAAGACTACGCAAACCGTCAGCAACCCAAGGGGTGTTGTTTTCCAGTAGAATGACCAAATCAAATCGATATTCATCAATTAATGCCTGAACAAACGGATGTTCACGTCCTTCATATCGCTTACAGAATGCTTGGGTAGTGACAAAATCGGTATCTATAAATGCAACCTTATTCGCATATTTTACGGCAAAATCAATATACTGGGCTTGTCCTAATGCAATCTTGTCATAGTCCGAATATTGTAGCGCCATCTCATCGCCCCCCAGATGAGAAAAAACATAATCACGACCATATTCCCAAGCGCTTGTCGTATTAAAAATATTTGCCAATTTGTTAACTAACGTAGATTTACCACTGGATTCTCCACCAAGAATCGCTACGGTACGAACAAAGAAAGGTTTCACTTCCGT
Source organism: Photorhabdus hainanensis (assembly GCF_018448965.1). Classification (NCBI taxonomy): domain Bacteria; kingdom Pseudomonadati; phylum Pseudomonadota; class Gammaproteobacteria; order Enterobacterales; family Morganellaceae; genus Photorhabdus; species Photorhabdus hainanensis. The sequence goes on from NZ_RCWD01000003.1 coordinate 6,725, forward strand.
AGGAATATATTCCCAATGGCGGAATGGGTCCTGGCGAATATGCCGACCACTGATTTTCATAAATGAACGTTGTGGATCGATAAGAATAGTCTCAATTCCTAAATGCTCTTTATATCGGCAAGCATCCTGAGTTTCACTGGAATATATATAAGTTGGATTAATACCTTTTTTTGCCATAAAGGCTTTCATGCCTTCACTCCACACCCCCCAACCATGTGGATAGGGTTCAATTCCCTGTTCATCAAAAGAGTGAATATGAATATTTTTCTGATACTTAAACGTTTGCAGCAACCAGCGCAGACGATCACTCACCGTAGGTTGCTGAGACATAGAACTGCTTATAAACAGCTCCCGATCTCTAGGCTCATCATGGCAAAGCATAATATGCAACTCATCCACCTGACTACAGGCCCGTTGAATCAGATAGATATGCCCGGTATGCAATGGATAGAACTTGCCAAACACCACTCCAACAGTTTTATTTTGTACAGGATATTGCAACCTCAGATAGTGATGGAGAGCAGCCAGTTTTTGGGCGCTGGGACTTTTAATTTTGTCATTAATTAATTGACTGAGATAACCTTTAGTCATACCACTTGCATCGGCAACCTGTTGCAACGTATAACCTGTTTGTTTAATCGCTTCTTTAAGATAATCAAATTGGCCCATATCTCCTCCCTGTTTAATCAAAATCTTCCATAACAGATAACGCATCCGCCAGCTTTTTCACACCAAAAACTTGCATCTCTGGCAGCGCTTTTTTGGGCATATTGGCATAAGGCACTATCGCCCGTTTGAAACCATGTTTAGCGGCTTCGGATATGCGTTCCTGCCCACTGGGAACAGGGCGGATTTCTCCTGCCAACCCGACTTCGCCAAATACAACCAAATCACGGGGTAACGGCCTATCCCGAAAACTGGAGACTAAAGAGAGCAATAAAGCGAGATCCGCGCTGGTTTCCGCGACCTTAACTCCCCCCACTACATTCACAAACACATCCTGATCGGACATTTGCAAACCTCCGTGACGATGAAGAACCGCCAACAGAATAGCCAGCCGGTTTTGCTCCAAACCCACAGCCACCCGCCGCGGATTAGTCATCATTGAGTGATCCACCAGCGCTTGAATCTCTACCAACAGAGGACGAGTCCCTTCCCACACCACCATGACAGAACTGCCCGCGGTAACTTCATCCCCACGGCTCAGGAAAATCGCTGATGGATTACTCACTTCACGCAACCCTTGTTCTGTCATAGCGAATACGCCAAGCTCATTAACCGCCCCAAAACGGTTTTTATGACTACGTAACGTGCGAAAGCGGGAATCCGCTTCACCATCAAGCATCACAGAGCAATCAATACAGTGTTCCAACACTTTCGGCCCCGCCAACGAACCATCTTTGGTCACATGACCGACCATAACAATGGCAACGCCACGAGTCTTAGCAAACCGAGTCAGATAAGCGGCAGTCTCTCTCACCTGAGCGACACTCCCCGGCGAAGATTGGATATCCGCCATATGCATCACCTGAATGGAGTCAATCACCATCAACTTCGGCTGCTCCTGTTCCGCAATCAGACAAATTTGTTCAATGCTGGTTTCTGACAACATATTCAGATTATCAGCCGGCAACCCCAACCGGTGCGCACGCATTGCAACCTGCTGTAACGACTCCTCCCCGGTGACATATAAAGTTTTCATCTGCGCAGACAACTGACACATCGTCTGCAACAATAAGGTACTTTTCCCGGCTCCCGGATTACCGCCGATCAGAATCGCGCTACCGGGAACAACACCGCCGCCAAGCACCCGATCGAACTCTTTAAATCCGGTAGAAAAACGAGGAAGTTCTTCCAGACTAATCTCTGATAATTTCTGAACTCTGCTGACGCCAGCATCTCCCGCATAACCACTGAACCTGTCATTACGGGAGGAAGACGCTGCGGCCAAACGCACCTCAGTAATGGTATTCCAGGCATGACACGCACTACATTGCCCCTGCCAGCGCGGATAATCCGCTCCACACTCATTACAGACAAATGCCCGCTTTGCTGCTTTAGCCACTCTGCACTCCTAAAAACTCTATACCCGTCATCTTTCAAGTTGCCTCTTTGTTGGCTGCACTCACTCACCCCAGTCGCATAGTTATCTATGCTCCCGGGGATTCGCTCCCTTGCCGTCGCGATGCATCTTGAAATCCATAGGGTATATTAACGTTCTTCGTGTTTGAGACCACAACTTAACACACACAATACTCCCATGAGATCAGCATGACGGATAGTCACTTTCGACTGTGCATAAACTTTCGGTTTAGCATGGTAAGCGATACCTAACCCTGCTTTGCGGATCATCTTCAAATCATTAGCGCCATCACCAATCGCGACAGTCTGTTCCAATGGGATATCCAGTTTTTTCGCCAACTTCACCAATGTAGCAGCCTTATATTTAGCATCAACAATTGGCCCGATAACCTTACCTGTCAACTTGCCATTTTTTACTTCTAATTGATTGGCTACCGCAGCCATCAAACGTAAATTCCGACGTAAATGGTCAGCAAAATAGGTAAAACCACCCGACGCGATTGCCACATGCCAATCAAGGGATTGTAACTTACGCACCAAACTGGTCAGCCCCGGCATAAGTGGTAAATTTTCGACAACCTGCCGCAAGATATCAGCATCAGCCCCAGCCAACTGGGCAACCCGCTCCCGCAGGCTATCAGAAAAATCCAACTCTCCTTGCATCGCTCGCTCAGTAATTTCAGCGACTTTATCACCTACGCCGGCCAAACGGGCTATTTCATCAATACATTCAATTTGAATTGCCGTTGAATCCATATCCATCACCAGCAAACCCGGTGATCGCAACCGTGGGATCTGCCCTAAAGGAACCACATCCAACCGACATTCATCAGCTAGCCGCTTAATACGCGTAGTCAAATTTCCGGCAATGCGTACCACCTGATAATCATCAATGCGCCATGAAGAGACGATAACAATAGCGGCGCCGAGCCGATGCTGAAAATTACTGATACGTTGTTTATCCAGGCCACGACCATATATCAACCAGCCACTGTCACCAGCTCGGTAATCCAATGGCATAACTTCTTCGCCACTTAACGAAAGTGGTAATCCCGGCCACTTATGGACCTCTTCCGGCAAATAGTGATAAGCCAGGTTATTAGACATTAATCCCTACTCCTGTAATCCCACATGATTTAACAGCAAAAAATTGCGCTTCAAACTATCCTCTCTGTATTGCATCTGGCAACATGGCGTTGGCCAAAGCTTGGAAGAGATAACGATGATCAAAGCTAAATTAAAATTCCGACTGCATAAAACAGCTATTATATTGATTTGCATTGCTTTATTAGTATTTCTAATGCAGGGCGTTTCTTATTTTAGCCGTTCTCACCAACAAGCCCAGATGGATCAATTTGAGGAATTGGCAAAAACCTTGGCAAAACAAGTCGCATTCAGCTTATCTGATTATATGGAGAGTGGCAGCAAAGATCTTAATAATGAGCGAATACAGGCTAATTTGCATCATCTAACGACAAACAGCCGCATACTTGATGCCAGTGTCTATCTTAACAATGGAACACAAGTTGCTCATAGCGGAGAGGACGTCTCGGTGCGGGATCGTCTATCTTTGGATGGTAAAAAAGCGGGCAGCTATTTTAACTACCAGATAGTCACTCCCATTCCGGGAAAAGAGGAGCCAAAAGGTTTTCTACGCCTGACACTGGATACCCACAAACTGGCAACAGAGTCCAAGCAGGTGGATAACACGACTAACTTACTTCGGATCATGATTTTACTCGCTTTAGCAATTGGTTTTATTCTGGCACATAACCTGTTGCAATTAACCCCAAGCCGCTGGCAGCAATCGCCTTATTTGCTGACAGCCAACAGCAAATCAAGTGAAGAAGAAGAGAAATAATTTCTCGCTAAATCATTATTTCACCTTGGTGATTGATTCTGACAATCACCAATAATTTAACCCATTTGCATATTCACTGAAAAACAAACACCCACCAATGAATTAATAAATAATCAATCTAACCATAGAAGAAAATATCCTTACATTCATTTAATACCCAAGATAATAATTTCAAGCGTTACTTTAACCGTAATTACACTATAATATTCTTAGTGATATGTGTCACATATTTATCAATATATAGGATTAAATTAGAAATACCTAATGATAGTTATATAACTCATTAATTAACAAAGCATTTTTAATTTTTGCTTATTTTCTAGCAAAAATATATCTAGTTGTTTTTATTATAAATTTAAAATAAGCCATATTTCTTAATCATATCAATTCGTAAATCCACATATTGATTATTAAGTCAAATTCATGACTAATAGCGCCCCAAAAATTATATGATGCGTGCGGGATGCAAAAGGATAATGCAAAAAAAAGTCATTATTTTCACTAGTTTTCTTTTTGTTACTACCGGTGTGAAAGCCGCCGAAATATCAGATCAGCAACTTATTCATCAACAGGAACGGCAGAAAGCGTTGGAAGCCCAATTAGCACCGCCGCCAGAGGATATTCGTCTGTCTGTTCCTGAAACAGCAGTACCTTCTGAATTTCCTGTCGATACGCCTTGTTTTCCTATTACGCATGTCGTTCTTGAAGGCACCGAACATTTTCCTCACTGGTTACCTTTAAAACGTTTAGCTCAACAGGGAGAAAACCACTGCCTGGGCACCCAAGGGATTAATATATTAATGACTCGGATACAAAACCGATTAATTAATCATGGCTATGTCACTAGCAGAGTATTAGCTCCCAGTCAGGATCTTAATTCCAAGACATTAAAGCTGATGATCTTACCGGGAAAAGTTGGACATATTCGCTATACCGCTGAAAGCGGCAATTATATCCAACGGATAACCACATTCCCTCCCCGCGAAGGAAAATTGCTTGATTTACGGGATATCGAACAGGGATTAGAAAATTTACAACGTTTTCCTACCGTTCAAGCCAACATGGAAATTGTACCGAATGAGCAGTTAGGAGAAAGCGATATCGTACTGGACTGGCGTCAGTCAAGACATTGGCGGCTAGCCTCCTATCTGGATGATTCTGGTTCTAAAAGTACCGGGCGTTATCAAGGCGGGTTAACTTTATATCTGGATAATCCCCTCGCGTTGAGTGATCTATTTTATATCTCCGGCGGGCGCGATATTCACTCCCCTTCTGGCCGCAGCAGCAAAAACTACACCATCCACTACTCCCTACCGGTGGGATACTGGATGGCCGGCATCACCGCCAGTAATTACGATTACAACCAAAAGGTTGCCAGGCCAAATGGAGACGACAAATACAGCGGTAAAAGCAAAAACCTGAATGTCCAACTGAGCCGAGTCCTGCATCGTAACGCCAGTCAGAAAACTTCGGTTAATGGTGAAATTTATCGTCGCACATCCAAGAGTTTTATTAATGACCTGGAAATCAGCGTACAACGTCGGGAAACAGCTGGCTGGAAACTGGGATTATCCCATCGTCACTACATCGGTAAAGCGACCCTGGATGCCGGAGTGACTTACCAACAGGGAACACGCTGGTTTGGGGCACTGCCCGCACAAGAAGAGATCCGCGGTACAGCGACCGCCCTACTTAAAACAACCCAGTTTTCCGCGGCACTTTCTGCGCCGTTTACCCTATTTTCTCAACCATTCATCTATAAAACCCAGTACCTGCGCCAAATAAGCTCCAGGCCATTGACGCCACAGGATCAATTTTCAATCGGCAACCGCTGGACCGTACGCGGATTTGACGGCGAACGCACGCTAAATGGAGATCATGGTTGGTACAGCCGTAATGAATTGGAATGGCAAACGCCACTGAATGGTCAATCCCTGTATTTGGGCGTGGATTATGGCGAAATCGGCGGGCCGGGAAATGAGCAACGTCTGGGAAAACATCTGGCGGGCGGCGTTCTAGGCTATCGCGGCAGTCTTAAAGGCGTGAGCTATGACCTGTTTGCTGGTATCCCGCTATCCAAACCGGATGGCTTTCAAACCTCATCAGTCACCACCGGATTCAGTTTGTACTGGCAGTACTAATTCAAAATAACAACGCAGCCAAAGTTATCGCAGATAAAAAGTGTTAGTGGAGAAAAACAATGAACAAGCATCTGTATCGTATTATCTTTAACAAAGCCCGGAACATGCTGATGGTCGTGTCCGATATTGCCACCTCCGGGCAAGGTAGTACGGTACGCCGCCGTAGTCGTCGGCAATCATCACAATGCCTTTGCCGGTTAACGGCGTTAAGACTCAGTTTATTGTTAGCCACTGGCTGCATCTCCCTAACAACGCAAGCAAATATTGTGGCCGACGGACAAGCGCCGGGTAATCAACAACCGACTATCCTGAACAGTGCGAACGGTACGCCACAAATCGATATTCAAACCCCTAACGCCGCAGGTATCTCGCATAATACCTACACCCAATTTGATATTGATAAACGAGGCGTCATTCTCAACAACAGTCACGATGCTGTCCAAACTCAACTAGGTGGCATGGTGGCGGGAAATCCGTGGCTCTCCAAAGCAGAAGCCAAAATTATTCTCAATGAAGTGAACAGCATTAACACCAGCAAACTCAATGGCTGGATAGAAGTCGCCGGACAAAAAGCCGACGTTATTATTGCCAACCCGGCGGGTATCACCTGCAACGGTTGTGGATTCATTAACGCCCATCGCGCAACACTCACCACGGGACAGGCCATGATGGAACAAGGCCGACTGAAAGGCTTTGATATTGAGCGAGGAGAAGTCCGCATTGAAGACTTGGGACTGGACAGCTCACAACAAAATTACACCGAAATTATTGCCCGCTCGGTGGTAATCAACGGCAAACTGCACGCGAAAGATCTAAAAATCACAACCGGACGTAATATCGTTGACGCAGCTCACCAGAATATTGAGAAAAAAACTGCTGACGGCAGCAAAAATCCATCATTTACGCTGGACGTAGCCGCTTTGGGGGGCATGTACGCCAATAAAATCGTGCTGGTGGGTACCGAGTTTGGCGTAGGTGTACGTAACGCCGGCCACATCGGAGCAACCGCCGGTGACGTCCGTATCACAGTTGATGGACAGATTGAGAACAGTGGCACAATCGCTGCACGAAGTAACACCACAATCAAAGCGGAGTCGATACAGAGCGCCAAAGGCAGTATTCTGGCCGCCGGAATTGATGATAAAGGGAAAGCCACGCTGCCCGGATCGCTGACACTGACCGCCAAACAGCAAATTCAAGCCAATGGAAAAAATCTGGCAACCAATACTCTGGAAGTACAGAGTACAAAGATTGAGCTCAGCGGCAGCCAAACTTCTGCCAACAACATTCAACTCACTGCCAGTCAGCAAGAGATTAGCACCGCCAACTCTACAGTCACCGCTGACCGCTTTACAGCTAAAACACCAGGCCAATTTAACAATGACGGCGGCACACTGGTAGCACGAGAAATCAACTTAACTACTCCAGATTTATCCAACAAGCAGGGGAAAATTAATCAAACCGGCAACGGCGAGCTGGTACTGAACACCCAAACACTGAATAACCACAGCGGGACCATTCTCAATGAAGGGAAACGACTGGCTATCACCACAAGAAATCTGGACAACAGTCATGGAAAAATCGCCAATAATGGGGATGACCTGAACTTAACCGTCCACGAGGAGGCGGACAACACGGAAGGAGGGACAATTCAACTCGCCGGCAAAGGTAAACTGTCACTCAACACCCATCAGTGGATAGGTGACGGAGGCAAACTACTCTCCAATGGCGAGCTGGATATACAAGCCCACAACCTGCAACTGAACAAAAAAGCAGTTACTACCGCCGACAAAATTACAATAACAACAGACACATTAAGCCATCAGAGTGGAATAATGCAGCAACAGGGTAAGGACAGAATGTCCCTCACTGCCAAGACTCTGAATAACCAAAATGGCGAGATTAAAGGTAATGGCAACCTGAAAATCGATGCCGCCACCTTGGATAACAGCAAAGGCAAAATCATAGCAGCCAAACAAGGAGCCTTGGAACTGACTGTTGATGACGCTCTGAATAACCAAGATGGACAGCTAGAAGCCGGTCAAGATATCCAACTCACAGCAACACAGCTTGATAACAACCGGGGCAAAATCGCTGCAACCGGTGGCAGCACAGAACTGATCATTGGGAAAAACATTGAAAACGTTGACGGACGAATCGAAGCCAAAACGACGCTCACCACAAAAAGTCAGGCGTTAAATAACCATCAAGGATCATTACTGGCTCAGCAGATAGACAGCCAAACCAAAGGACATAAATTCACCAACACCGCAGGACAAGTCATTGCCCAAGAAAAACTCACCCTAAACAGCGGTGAGCTGGATAACACGTCTGGTTTGTTACAATCTGGCAGTGACATGATAGTCAATACTCATGGGCAGAAACTGACTAACGCTAAAAGTGATGACAAAAACAAAAAAGGCATATTAAGCAACGGTAATCTGGAACTCCGCACAGGGGATATCAACAACACCGCCGGCATTATTTCCGCTAAAGGAAAAACCACCCTTAACGCTGGTAACGTTGACAATACCGATGGTCAACTCTTATCACAAAAGATGGCGGAACTGACCACACAAGCATTAAATAACACTCGCGGGCAGATCCAATCAGAGTCAAACCTGTTGCTGGATACCCAAAACCAAGCCCTGACCAATACCGACAGCGGCAAAACTGGCGGTATCATTGCCAAAGACTCATTACGCATTTCCAGCGGTAAACTGACTAATGACGCAGGCGTTATCCGTGGTCATGGCATCAACATTGACACCCATAAGCAAGCACTGAGCAACCAAAGCGGCGCCATATCCAGTAAGAAAAACCTTCAACTAGATAGCGGAGAACTCAACAGTACAAGCGGGAAAATAGAATCTACCGGCGATATGACACTGGATACGCACGGAGAAAAACTGACCACCGCCAAAAGCGGTGATACCGGTGGCGTTATCAGCGAGGGAACGCTGACCTTAACCACAGGCGAGATCGACAACCACGATGGCACCATCACTGGAACGGGAACAACAACGATAACGGGTGGAGAATTCCACAACCAACGAGGAAAACTTGTCAGCAAAACCGGCCCCCTGACATTAACGGTAAACAAAACTGACAACAGCGGCGGGTTACTACAATCCGCTAGTGACCTGACACTGGATACTCAAGGTGGGCTGCTAACCAACACCAATAGCGGCAAAGACCGGGGCATAATCAGCATAGGCGACATGAAGTTGACGACCCAAGGCGTTAACAACGATGCTGGCCTAATCCATGCGGGAAAAAACCTGATCCTTGACGGGCAGAAAGGAACCATAACCAACCGCGACAGCCTGCCTAATCAGGGTATCCGTAGCTCAGGAGACTTGACGCTGACTGCAAGCGCTATTGATAACCATCAAGGATCTGTAGAAGCTGATAAACAACTCACCGTGACATCCGGGACAGTTGACAATACCGGCGGCCTGTTGAAATCCGGCACAACCCTGTCGCTCAACACCCAAGGCCAGAAACTGACTAACGCACAGAGCGGAGAAAAACGTGGTATCCGCAGCGGCAGTGATCTGACACTGGAAGCCGGTGAAATTGATAACACCGCTGGCCTGATAGATGCACAAGGTGAAACCACGCTAACTAGCCAAAACCTCAACAACACCGACGGTAAAATCCTCTCGCGGAAAAAAGCCGATCTGACAACACAAGCGGTCAACAACCAAAGTGGACAGATACAATCCGCAACCAGTCTGAAATTAGATACACAACAGCATGAACTGACTAGCACCGACGGCAGGATCATCGCGGAAAATGACTTGGAACTGGCTACCGGTAAATTGATCAATGACCGCGGATCTATCCGTGGCGATCAAACCCACATTAACACTCATCAGCAAGCGCTAAATAACGTGGCTGGCACCATAACCAGTAAGAAAAACCTAAAACTCGATAGCGGAAAACTCAACAGTACCGGCGGGAGAATAGAGTCCGCCGGTGATATGACGCTGGACACACACGGAGAAAAACTGATCACCGCTAAAAGCAGTAAAACTGGTGGTGTTTTCAGTAAAGGGACAATGACCTTTACCACTGGCGAGATCGACAACCAAGATGGTTTTATCAAAGGTACAGGAACAACCATCGTTACCGGCGGTGAACTAAAAAACCAAGGCGGGACCCTCGCCAGTGAAACCAGCGCACTCACCTTGACCGTGAAAAAAACCGATAACAGCGGCGGCCTGTTGAAATCTGCTGGTGATCTGACACTCGATACACAAGGTGAGCTACTGACCAACCTCAACAGCGGCAAGACCGGGGGCATAATCGGTACAGGCAATGTCAAGCTGACCGCTCAAGGCATCAATAATGAAGCAGGCTGGATCCATGCGGATAAAAACCTGACTCTAGATGGGCAACAAGGCAAAATAACCAACCGCAACAGCCAGCCTGAACAGGGGATCTCAAGCCAGGGAGAGTTGACAATAACCGCGGACACCATCGATAACCAACAGGGAAGAGTCATCGCCGATAAGCAGCTCAACGTGACATCAACAGGAGCCGTTGATAATACCAGCGGCAAAATGCTCAGCCAGCATCAACAACTCACCATGAATACCGGTGAACTGAATAACACGAGTGGTTTGCTGCAATCCAAAACAACTCTTTCACTCAACACCCACGGCCAGAAACTGACTAACGCGCATAGCGGAGAAAAACGCGGCATCCGCAGCGGCAGTGATCTGACACTGGAAACCGGTGAAATTGATAACACCGCTGGCCTGATAGATGTACAAGGTGAAACCACGCTAACTAGCCAAAACCTCAACAACACTGACGGTAAAATCCTCTCGAAGGGAAAAGCCGATCTGACAACACAAGCAGTCAACAACCAACGTGGACTGATACAATCCTTAGCCAGTCTGAAATTAGATACACAACAGCATGAACTGATCAGCACTGGCGGTAAGATCGTCGCGGAAGATGCTTTAGAACTGGCTACCGGCAAACTGATCAATGACCACGGCGATATTCGTGGTAACGAAACCCGCATTAACACTCACCAGCAAGCACTAAACAACGTGGCTGGCACCATATTCAGTAAGAAAAACCTACAGCTCGATAGCGGAGAACTCAATAGTACAAGCGGAAGAATAGAATCCACCGGCGATATGACTCTGAACACGCATGGAGAAAAACTGACCAACGCCAAAAGCGGTGAGACCAAAGGCGTTATCAGTAAAGGAACTATGACGCTGACCACCGGTGAAATCGACAACCAAGATGGTTTTATCAAAGGTACAGGAACAACCATCGTTACCGGCGGTGAACTGAAAAACCAAGGCGGAACCCTCGCCAGTGAAACCAGCGCACTCACCTTGACCGTGAAAAAAACCGATAACAGCGGCGGCCTGTTGAAATCCAAGGATGATTTGACACTCGATACACAAGGTGAACTACTGACTAACCTCAACAGCGGCAAGACCGGAGGCATAATCAGTACAGGCAATGTCAAGCTGACTACTCAAGGCATCAATAACGAAGCTGGCTGGATTCATGCGGATAAAAACCTGACTCTAGATGGGAAACAAGGCAAAATAATCAACCGCAACAGCCAGCCTAAACAGGGGATCTCAAGCCAGGGAGAGTTGACAATAACTGCGGGCGCTATCGATAACCAACAGGGAAGAGTCATCGCCGATAAGCAGCTCAACGTGACATCAACAGGAGCCGTTGATAATACCAGCGGCAAAATGCTCAGCCAGCATCAACAACTCACCATGAATACCGGTGAACTGAATAACACGAGTGGTTTGCTGCAATCCAAAACAACTCTTTCACTCAACACCCACGGCCAAAAGCTGACTAATACGCAAAGCGGGAATAACCTCGGCATACGCAGCGGCAGTGATTTGACCTTAGAAGCCGGTGATACTGATAACACCGCTGGCCGGATCGTTGCGGAAGACGCTTTGGAACTGACTACCGGCAAACTGATCAATGACCGCGGCGATATTCGTGGTAACGAAACCCGCATTAACACTCACCAGCAAGCACTAAACAACGTGGCTGGTACCATATTCAGTAAGAAAAACCTACAGCTCGATAGCGGAAAACTCAACAGTACCGGCGGGAGAATAGAGTCTACCGGCGATATGACGCTGGACACGCACGGAGAAAAACTGACCAATGCCAAAAGCGGCGATACTGGTGGCGTTATCAGTGAAGGAACTCTGACGCTAACCACTGGTGAAATCGACAACCAAGATGGCGTGATTATCGGTACAAAAGCAACCACCGTTACTGGTGGTGAATTGAAAAACCAAGGCGGAACTCTCGCCAGTAAAACCAGCTCTCTCACATTGACCGTGAAAAAAACCGATAACAGCGGCGGTCTGTTGAAATCCAAAGGTGATCTGACACTCGATACACAAGGTGAACTACTGACTAACCTCAACAGCGGCAAGACCGGGGGAATAATCAGTGCAGGCAATGTCAAGCTAACTACTCAAGGCATCAATAACGAAGCTGGCTGGATTCATGCGGATAAAAACCTGACTCTAGATGGGCAACAAGGCAAAATAACCAACCGCAACAGCCAGCCTAAACAGGGGATCTCAAGCCAGGGAGAGTTGACAATAACCGCGGGCACTATCGATAACCAACAGGGAAGAGTCATCGCCGATAAGCAGCTTAACGTGACATCAACAGGCGCCGTTGATAATACCAACGGTAAAATGGCCAGCCAGCAGCAACAACTCACCATGAACACCGGCGAACTGAATAACACGAGTGGTTTGCTGCAATCCAAAACAACCCTTTCACTCAACACTCACGGCCAAAAGCTGACTAATACGCAAAGCGGGAATAACCTCGGCATACGCAGCGGCAGTGACTTGACCTTAGAAGCCGGTGATACTGATAACACCGCTGGCCGGATCGTTGCGGAAGACGCTTTGGAACTGACTACCGGCAAACTGATCAATGACCGCGGCGATATTCGTGGTAACGAAACCCGCATTAACACTCACCAGCAAGCACTAAACAACGTGGCTGGTACCATATTCAGTAAGAAAAACCTACAGCTCGATAGCGGAGAACTCAATAGTACAAGCGGAAGAATAGAATCTACCGGCGATATGACTCTGAACACGCATGGAGAAAAACTGACCAACGCCAAAAGCGGTGAGACCAAAGGCGTTATCAGTAAAGGAACTATGACGCTGACCACCGGTGAAATCGACAACCAAGATGGTTTTATCAAAGGTACAGGAACAACCACTGTTACCGGCGGTGAACTGAAAAACCAAGGCGGGACCCTCGCCAGTGAAACCGGCTCACTCACATTGACCGTGAAAAAAACCGATAACAGCGGCGGCCTGTTGAAATCCAAGGATGATTTGACACTCGATACACAAGGTGAACTACTGACTAACCTCAACAGCGGCAAGACCGG